>CALGGX010000135.1 GCA_937916025.1 uncultured Selenomonadales bacterium | reverse complement strand
CGGAAATTGATATCGGCTCGGTCGGCTTTTGCAATGAGTTCGGAATGCTTGTCATAAATCGCGAGCCCGCTGACCGAAATATCGCTCGCGCCGGACGTGATATCTCCGAGGACGGCATTTTCGATCACGACTTTTGTGCCGAGTGTTTTCGACGCGAACGCCGATGCTTCCGTTACCGCGCGCTTCAGCAAGGCGTCGCGCTGTGTGTAAATGTATCCGGCTCCCGCCGTCAACGCCAAACTCACTCCCGCAATTACTCCCGCAAATGCTTTGAGATATTTTTTCATCGACTCCGCCCCCCTTTCAAAAGCAATGCGTAATTCGTAATTCGTAATTCGTAATTGGGAATTTGGAATTAGAAATTGGCTTTCAGATTTTGTTGGTTTTGACAGGATTTTTTCAGCATTATACATTGTATGAAAACAGTTGGCAACGGTTAAAAAAAAATTACTGATCAAAAATCGTTTTGATCAGCAATCCGAGTACAGCATAAACAAACGGCTCAATTTGAGTCGACAACTTCCGTGACGAAAGGCTTTGCATCGTCGAGTCCGCTCATCCGAACGACCGGCGCGGGAGTTTCCGCCTTCGGAACGAGCGAGGCTTCGTCGGTGATCGCCGCTTCTTCGCGCGCCGCATCCGCCGTCTTGCCTTCATTCGCCGCGTTGACGTAGCGGGTTACGTCGATGCTGACGGGAATACCCATGGCATAATCGAGCGCGGCTTTTGCGGTGTTGTAAGTGTAAAGCGCATAGTAATAATTTGATCTGGCATCGGTCAAATCTTCTTCGGAGTCGATGACGGCAAGGTTTGTATCGACGCCGGCGGCATAACGCACTTGCGCGATTTTATAATCTTCTTCGGCGAGTTCAATCGCGAGGGCGGTCGTGGCAATATTTTTTTCGGCCGCGCGGAGATCCAAAAATGCTTCCTGAACGCTGAGTTGGATCGATTCGCGAGTGGCGGCGGCGGTTTCTTCCGCGCTTGCAAGGGATGTTGTCGCGAAAAGGTTCCTTGCCGGTGATGTTTTTCGTGGCAACGGCATTGACGCTCGGGCGATAACCGGCTTTAAGCGCGCGGCGATTTGCCTGCGCCTGACGGACTTGATAATCGGCAATCGCGCAATCGGGATGATTGTCGAGCGCATACGCCGTGCAACTTGCAAGATCAAAATTGTATCGATTGTAAGTGAGTTGTTCCTGCGGTCGAAGTATCGTATCGGTCGGCAAGCCGATGAAATTGTTCAATTGCGCAACGGCATTGTCGTAATTGTTTTGCGCGGTGATGAGAGCCTGTTCGGCTTCGGCGAGATTGACTTGCGAGGAAAGCACGTCGGATTTTGCAACCGTGCCGACGCGAAATTGCGCATTGACGTTGTCGAGATGTTCCTGCAATGCGCGAACGGATTCTTCTTCGACTTCGATCATATTGCGCGTGTGCAACACTTGATAGTAATATGAAGTTGCCTGCATTCTGATGCTTTGAAGCGTCGTCTCGAGCTGAAGATCGGCAAGATTGAGAGCGAGCCGCGCGGCTTCGCGCTGTTCTTCGAGTCGCTTGCCGGTATAGAGCGGCATCGACAGCGTTGCCGTATTACTCCATGAATTGTCGTAATTGCTGTTTTCGTATGATTTGCCGCCGACGTGAGAACCGCCCATCGTCCAATTCACCGTCGGATTTGATTGACGACGCGCGGAGCTTAATGACCAAAACGCCGATTCGCGGTTTGCAGCCGCCTGTTTTATTGTTCTGTTGTTGGCGAAAGCTCGCTGAACGCTGTCTTCGAGATTGATGTCTACGATCTCCGCCGCCTCGCTCATGGTCGGCGCGAAGCTCATAAGTCCCGCAAGGAGCAACATCGTCAGCTTCTTTTTTATTATCACAGTGTATCTCACTCCATTCCGTAGCTCATTGACACTCCCCACAGGGGATTCTCGAGATCACAACATGCTCGAAGGCATTGCCAAATTACCCATACACTGTCGCCCGCAGGCTTCAGTTTACTTATCTCGCTTTTGGTTTGCGCGAAAGACCAATCGCTATCGGGAGCGCATCAAATGAAGATTTTCATGTCAAGTGCGGCTGATATCGCCGGGAATAAATTCGGAGAACTTACGCCGCTTCTCAATAATTTTAACGCAGACGCAATTACAATGCAACTTTTTTTGCAGTCGACATGGAGATTAAAATTCGCGTTTCATTCCGAAATACGCCGCGCGATTATCAGAATCGGTAACGTCATGCCATTCGCCGAGCAGATAAGTCGAGTCCGCGATCTTGTATTGCGATTTCAGTCGAATTTTTTCGTCCTTCAGATCGTATGCTTCCGCCGAAACCCGCAATTTACTGCCGACATCGTAATCGACACCGACGCCGGGCTTGCCGGAAATGATGCCCGCGCGCGCATTCAGCTCGTCAAACTGTTTGCCGACTTGCGCATTCAATTGATTGCCGTCGCCGATGTCTTCAATGCCGAGCACCAAACTCACATCTTCATTCTTCACGTCGACATTGAAGTTCGTATCCCAATCATGCGCGGAGCCGGAATATTTCAATTCGACTTCCGGCGTCACTTCGGTCTTTGAAACTTTATCGACCGCGCCGCTCACTTTTTGCAACATATTATCCGCGCGTTCGCTCAAATTCCTCGCGTTATGGATCGTCGCCTTCATATCTTCCGCCGTCTGCTTGTCGCCGAGCACGCCTTCCATGTTTTCTGCCATGTTTGCAATACTTTTACTCGCTGCCGAGACGTTTGACAGCGTATTTTTCAGATCGTCCGCCGCTTGCGGATCGCTCACGAGATTATCCATGCTCTCTGCCATATGCTCGACGGTTTGCATCGTCGATTCCAACGAAGCCAATGACGAGCCCATCTGTTGCACCATTTGATTGACGTTGTTCTCGTTTGTCGCCGCCATTCGATCGAGCGTCGTCATTAAGCCTTTCATGTGTTCGGACGCATCGTTCATGTTGCTTGTCATTTCGACCAGCGACTGTTGAAACGCCGGATCGCCGATGATTTTGTTCAGCGAGATCAAAATATCGTCAACTTTCTCGAGGGCTTTGTTCATGCTCTCGAACATCGAATCCATGCCGGCTTCGTCCGAGCCGTAGAGATAATCGCCGTTCTTGAGAAAAGCACCGTTGCTCTTCTTCGGCAGAATGTTGACGAATTTCGAGCCCATCACGCCGGAGCTTGCAATCGTTACGGTCGATTCGGCAGGAATTTTCGTCTTGTCGGCGATTTGCATCGTGACGGTTACGCCGCCGCCGTCGTTTTTGATATCAACGACTTTTCCGATCGGAACGCCCGCCAGCATCACCGCCGCCTGCGGTTCCAAGCCGATAACCTGACCGAAGCCGGCGTAGAGAACATATTCGTCGTCGGAGCCGAAATTAAAATTGCCGAGTGAAAAAACGGTTGCGAGCAACATCATGAGTCCGCCGATGGTAAACGCTCCGACTTTTGCTTCCGCATTCATTTTCTCACCTCCTCCGCGCTTTGCATTGACTGCAAAAAATTTTATCACAGTTTTTTTCAATCGTCAAAAGAAGTTGCATTTTTTCTTCATAAACTGTAGACTATGCGCGAAAAAATTTTTTGAGGTGAGTCAATGCAGCTGCTTTACAATATAGCGGCGATCCTCGTCGTGATCTTCATCATTCCGATGTTCATGATCCGCGCGATTCGCGAAAAAGGCTTCGTCGAGCGCATCAAACAGAGCCTCGGATTCATTCCCGATTCCGCGCTCGAGCCGGTCGCGAAAAAGAATTGCATTTGGGTTCACGCCGCGTCTGTCGGAGAGATCGTTGCGACGAGTCCTCTGATCAAAGAGTTTCGGCAAGAATTTCCGAAATCGCCGATTCTCGTTTCGGTCGTGACGACGAGCGGCTACGAAATGGCGCACCGCATCATCAAAGATGCCGATTCGATCATCTACTTCCCGCTCGATCTGCCGTTTGTGTCAGCGCATGTAATTCGCCGCATTCATCCGAGAGTTTTTTTGAATGTCGAAACCGAACTCTGGCCGAATTTTTTAAAAGCCGCGCGCGAGCTCCGCGTTCCTGTCATGATGGTCAACGGCAGAATTTCCGAAAAGAGCGTCAAACGCTATAAGTATTTGTTTTCGATCCTGACGAACATGATTAAGACGGTCAAACTCTTTGCAATGCAGTCGCCGATCGATGCAAATTACATCAAACAACTCGGCGCGCCGGAGGAGCTCGTGATCATCACCGGCAATACAAAATTCGATCAGACTTACACCGACGTGACGGCTGAGGAACGCTCGAAAATTCTGCGCGACATGGGCTTGACGAATGCCGAGGGAATTTTGCTCGCCGGCAGTTCTCATCGCAAGGAAGAAGTTTACGTCCTCAGCGCGTTTAAAAAAATTCGCGAGAATCATCCGAAGGCTCGGCTCGTGATTGCTCCGCGCGAATTGCTCCGAACCATGGAAGTCGTTCACATTTGCAAAAAGGCAGGCTTTACCGTCGCCACTCGAACGGAACTTCAGAAGCGTCCGTCGGCGAATGAAGACATCATCATTCTCGACACGATCGGAGAGCTCGGAAAAGTATATTCGATCGGCGATGTGATCTATGTCGGCGGTTCGCTGGTGACGCATGGCGGACATAACATTCTCGAGCCGGCGGCGCATGGCAAGGCGATCATCGTCGGGCATCACATGGAGAATTTCAAGGACACGCACGCGCTTTTTAAAAATCGAAACGCCTGCATAACAGTCAACAGTCCGAAAGAGTTAGCCGAAAAAGCGGCGATTTTGTTTGATGATCCGGACGAGCGTCGGCGATTGGAAACCGAAACAATTGCGATCGTCAAGGAAAATCGCGGTGCGTCTCGGAAGTCGGCGATCCTGCTTCGGCAAATGCTGACGGAGTACGAGGCGCAGGAGAACGCAAAGCATGTCCGCACGACCGAGAAGGTTGAAAACCTGCAGACGTATTTTCTGCACATCATGCGCGACAAAGAAGTGCACGGGATTACGATGAATGTGCTGATGGCGGTGCTGTATGTTTTCTCGCTGATTTACGAGCAACTGATCAACATTCGGCTGTTGGGATTCAAGCTCGGGCTGTCGAGTCAACAGAAGCTCGATTGTTATGTGATCAGCCTCGGCAACATCACGGTCGGCGGCACGGGCAAAACTCCGACCGCGCAGAGATTGGCGCGCGACATTCGCGACATGGGATATCGCGTCGTGATCTTAAATCGCGGCTATCGGGCGAAATGGCATGGAGAAGTCGGCATTGTTTCGGACGGCAAGCAATTGAAAATGAACGCGGCGGAGGCGGGCGACGAGGCATACATGCTCGCAAAGCATCTGCCGAACGTGCCGGTATTGATCGGAGCTCAACGCGCAGTGACGGGGCAATATGCGATCGAACACTTCGGCGCGGAGGTGGCGATCCTCGACGACGGCTATCAGCATTGGCAATTGGTTCGGGATATGGATATTCTGCTCGTCGACGCGGTGAATGTGTTCGGCAACGGCTACTTACTTCCGCGCGGAACATTGCGAGAGTCGATGTCGCATATCAGCCGCGCGAATGTCTGTCTGATGACGAAGGTCGATCAGGCGGCGGCGGGCTCGTGCGAGTACATTCGCGAGACGGTTCATAAGTACAACGCCGAGGCGCAAATTGTCGAGAGCATACATCAGCCGAGATGTTTCATCCCGCTTTCGGAGTGGTACGTGAATTTGGCGGGCGACGGCGTGAGTGTCGATCGGATTAACGGCAAGCGAATAATGGCGGTATCGGCGATCGGCAATCCGGCGTCGTTCGAGCGGACGCTGAAAGATCTCGGCGCGCAGATAATAGAGAGTTTGCGATACCCCGACCATCACGAGTACACGATGAAAGAAATGGAAGACGTGTTGCAACAGGCGGAAGCGCAAGGCGCGGAGTCGATCGTGATCACGGAAAAAGACGCGGTGAAAATTCCTGTCGAGGTGGCGAATGCGAATTGGAACATCCCGATCTACGTGATCTGTGTGGAAGTGACATTTCAAAGCGGAGAGACGGAGTTTCGGCGCGAGCTCAAGCGTCGGCTCGAGGAAAAACTCGGCAGTCGAGACTAAACAGCAAGGAGAGATCAACATTGAAAACGATATGCATAATACCGGCGCGGTACGCGTCGACGCGCTTGCCGGGCAAACCGCTCCGATTGATCGCGGGCGTGCCGATGATCTGTCGCGTGTTCGATCGGGCGGCGCGAGCTGCTCGAGTCGATGTGACGGTCGTGGCGACCGATGATCAGCGCATTTTCGATGCGGTTGTCGAGCATGGCGGACGGTCAGTAATGACGCGCGCGGATCACTCGACCGGCACCGATCGACTTGCGGAAGCCGTGAGCAAATTCCCCGACGCCGAGTTGATCGTGAACGTGCAGGGCGACGAGCCGCTCATCAATCCGAAGCTCATCGACGATCTGATCGCGCTGTTTGACGACGACGATCAATTGAACATGGCGACGGTTGCAATCGAGTTTACCGAGCCGAGCGAGATCAACAATCCGAACAACGTCAAAGTCGTCATGGATCGGAACGGCAACGCGCTGTATTTTTCGCGCGCAGCGATCCCGTTCGAGCGCAATGCAGGCAAGTCGCGCATCTGCAAACATATCGGCATTTACGCGTATCGCAAGCAATTTCTGCTCGAATACGCAAAAATGTCGCCGACGCCGCTCGAACAGTCCGAATCGCTCGAACAACTCCGCGCGCTCGAGAACGGGCATAAGATCAAAGTCCTGCTCAGCAATGATCGATTTATCGGCGTCGACACGGAAGAAGATTTGGCGGAAGTCAATCGCATTTATGAAGAGGTGAAGTCGTGAATACATTTCGGATTGGAAACATCGCGGTCGGCGGCGGTCGACTGTTTTTAATGGCGGGACCTTGCGTGCTCGAGGGGCTTGATCGCAGTCTGATGATCGGGCGGCGGTGCAAAGAGATCGCCGAGCGGCTGAATATCCCCTACATTTTCAAGGCATCATTCGACAAAGCAAACCGCAGTTCATATAAAAATCCGCGCGGACCGGGGCTCGAGCTCGGGCTGGAACAGCTCGCGGCGATCAAAGCCGAACTCGGCGTACCGCTCGTCACCGACATTCATGAAACGACGCAAGCCGAGCCGGTATCGAAAGTCGCGGACGTAATTCAAATTCCGGCGTTTCTCTGTCGACAGACCGATCTGTTGAAGGCGGCGACAGAAACCGGCGCGGTCGTCAACGTCAAGAAGGGGCAATTCCTCTCGCCGTCGGATATGCGAAACGTCGTCGAGAAGTTGGAAGCGTTCGGCACGCGAAAGATCATGTTGACAGAGCGCGGCGCGTCTTTCGGCTACAACAATCTCGTCGTCGACATGCGCTCGTTGCCGATCATGCGCGGCTTCGGCTATCCCGTGATTTTCGACGGCACTCACTCGGTGCAGTTGCCGGGCGGCGGCGGAACGAAATCCGGCGGGCAGCGCGAGTTTGTCGAGTATTTATGCCGGGCGGCGGCGGCTGTCGGCATTGACGGGCTGTTTCTCGAAGTGCATGACAATCCGAGCGAGGCGTTATCGGACGGCGCGAACATGGTTCCGCTCGACGAACTCGAGTCGCTGTTGACGCGCGTTTTGACAGTTTATACTGCAGTGAAGGAGTTTTGATTTTGATCAAGGAAAAGGCGATTGAAACATTAAAAATCGAGGCGGAGGCGATTGAAAATCTCATTCCGCGCATCGACGACGAATTTGAAACGGCAGTAAACATGATTCTCGACTGCCCCGCGCGGGTTGTGGTAACCGGCATGGGTAAGAGCGGGCATGTCGGGCGAAAGATCGCGGCGACATTCGCCTCGACCGGAACTCCCGCGCTGTTCATGCATCCTGCAGAGGCGGGGCATGGCGATTCGGGCATGATCACCGAACACGACGTGGTGATCGTGATTTCAAACAGCGGCGAGTCGTCGGAGATCGTAAACATACTGCCGGTGATCAAGCGCATCGGCGCGTCGATTATTGCAATGAGCGGGCGGCGCGAGTCTTCGCTCGGAAGGAATTGCGATTGCTTCATCAACATTGGTGTGAAGCGCGAGGCGTGTCCGCTCGGCTTGGCTCCGACCGCCTCGACGACGGCGACTCTCGCCATGGGCGACGCAATTGCCATGGCTTTGATGGAGAAGAAGAACTTTACATCGAAAGACTTCGCGCTGTTTCATCCGAGCGGTGCACTCGGACGTAAATTGCTGTTGACAGTCGGAGACGTGATGCATGTCGGTTCGGAGAATCCGATCATCGAAGTCGGCAAGACGATCAAAGACGCGCTGTTCATCATGACGGAGAAGGGGCTCGGCGCGGTTTCGGTGGTCGACGGCAATCAGAAATTCGTCGGGCTGATCACGGACGGGATCATTCGACGTGCGATCGGCAAAGACATTCGCTTCCTCGATGAGCCGGTCGAGTCGATCATGTTTAACAAGCCGCTGACGATTGACGCGAGTAAGATGACGGCGGCGGCGTTATCGGTCATGGAAAAACATAAGCCGCGTCCGGTGACGGTTTTGCCGGTTGTCGATCGCGAGAAAAATGTCGTCGGCATCATTCATCTGACCGATCTGTTGCGGCAAGGCATTGTGTGATCTCTTGCAATCGAAATGCGCGAGTGATATGATGTTTATATTCAAAGGAGTGGGATGCAATTGGACGATAACATTCGTTGGACGGTGACCGATCCGAGCGGAAAGACAATTATTTTGTACGAAACTCAATTCATCCGACACATTATCGGAGATCACGAAGAAAAAGACGCGTTTAATCGTGCTATCGTTGAAAGACAAGCGAAAAACAGCATCATTAAACCGCGTTTCATTGTCAAAGATCAAAATTACGAGGGACGTCGCAAATATCTCGATTTGGTTGATGTTCCGGAAGGCGACGGAATAAAAATCAAATCTTTGACGGTTGTTGTTGATGATAATGACCGTGTGGTTACTTGGATTTTAAAGCGGACTATCACCGATTTTCTGCCCAAAGGGGATATGTTTTATGACTCGCAAATGGTATGATAAACCGATAGTCAATTACGACAAAGATCACGACATGCTGAGCGTTTTCTACAGTGCGCGGATTAATTACTACGGCGACGAAGAATTTTACAAAGACTACCCGGAGCTCTACGTCTTGCGCGACGACGACACCGAGGAGATCATCGGCTTCACCATCCTCGATTACTCGAAGTACAAGCCGCATCTGCCGGAACTCTATCCCGAGTACTTCAAAAACCTCGACGAGTTGCCGTAATCGATCCGTAATCTCATGCTGATCAAGTTTTTGGAAGCAATCGGCGGTTTCGTGATACGCCGGTTCGCAGAGTTCGGCACGATCGTTCTGCTCTACGCCGATACCATGAAACAGCTCCGACATAAGCCGCGCATGCGCCACATCATCGCGCAAATGTCGCATCTCGGCGTCGACTCGCTGACGATCGTGTCTTTGACGTTGCTGTTCACCGGAGTCGTGTTCACTCTGCAAACCGCGCACGAGTTCATTCGCTTCGGCGCGCAATCAACCGTCGGCGGCATCATCGCAATCGCAATCGGACGCGAGCTCGGTCCGGTGCTCGTCGGAGTCGTTTGCGCCGGACGCGTCGGAGCCGCCATCACCGCCGAAATTTCCACAATGAAAGTCACCGAGCAGATCGACGCGCTCCGAGTCATGGCGGTAAGTCCGGTCGATTATCTCATCGTGCCGAGAATGCTCGCCTGCATGATCGTCGTGCCGCTCTTGACCGTTTTCGGCGATTTAATCGGCATCTTTGGCGGCTGGGTGATTGCCGTTTATTACTCCGGCATCAGCTCGTATCTCTTCATGCATTCGATTGACATTTTCGTCGAAATTCACGACATCACCGGCGGATTGATCAAGGCAATTTTTTTCGGCAACGTGATCGCGGTGCTCGGTTGCTACTACGGATTGCATTGCCCGGACGGTGCCGAGGGCGTCGGCAAGGCGACGACAAAAACCGTGGTCGCCTCGATCATTGCGATTTTTATTCTGAACGCGCTGTTGACGTTCATTATCTACGGTGATTGACGTGATTAAAATCAAACACGTAAGCAAATTCTTCGGCAAAAAAGCCGCGCTCCGCGATATCAACATGGAAATTGCGGACGGCGAGACGCTGTCGATAATCGGCGGCTCCGGATCCGGCAAATCGACGTTGCTTCGATTGATGATCGGCTTGATCCAACCGTCGGAAGGCGAGATTTGGATCGACGACGAAGAAATTTCGCATATGAAGGAAGATGAATTGACGCATGTAAGAATGAAAATGGGCATGGTCTTTCAATATTCCGCGTTGTTTGATTCGATGACGGTCGGCGATAATGTTGCCTTCGGACTGGTAGAGCATACTGATTATCCGAAAGACAAGATCGAAGCGATTGTCAAAGAGAAACTTCGGCAAGTCGGTTTGGAAGGCGTGGAGCATTTGATGCCGAACGAGTTGAGCGGCGGCATGAAAAAACGCGTGAGTTTGGCTCGGGCATTGGCATTCGAGCCGAGGATCATCTTCTATGACGAACCGTCGAGCGGGCTCGATCCGATCACGACAACAAAAATCGACGAGCTCATCATCGCCACACAAAAGTCGTTGGGAGTGACAAGCATCGTCGTTACGCATGACATGGCAAGCGCATGTCGGATATCTAATCGCATTGCAATGGTGTATCAGGGCGATCTGATTGCGATTGATACGGTCGAGAAGTTTCGGCGATTGCCGGATCAACGCGTGCAGGATTTTTTCGCCGGATTGCGGGTTTAATCGCTGAGAACACGATGAAGTTCGTCGAGAGTCGTCAAACCGTCGGCGACTTTTTTATTGCCGTCGTCAAAAAGAGTGACGAGTCCGTTCGCGAGTGTCGTTCTTCTGATCTCGTCAAGCGGTGCTCTGTCGAGAATCAATCGCCGAATGTGCTCGTCGATCGGCAGAATTTCATGCAACGCGAGTCTCCCGCGATATCCCGTGCTGCGACATTTCTCGCAACCTTCCGCGCGGAAGATTTTCTCGCCGGTTTGTTTTCGACAGTTCGGACACAATCGCCGCACCAGCCGTTGAGACATTACGCCCGACAGCGTTGCCGCCAGCAAATACGGTTCCACGCCCATTTCCAACAATCGAAACAACGCGCTGCAGGTATCTTTCGCATGCAATGTCGTCAAGATCAAATGCCCCGTCAACGCCGCGCGCACCGCCGTTTTCGCCGTTTCGGAATCACGCGCCTCGCCGACCATGATGATGTTTGCGTCCATTCGCATCATCGAGCGAAGTCCGTCCGCAAAATTGAGCTCTCCCGCCCCGCTCAAGTCCGTCTGATTGATCCCGTCGACAAGTTGTTCGATCGGATCTTCGAGTGTCATGATATTTCGTTCCGTGCGGTTGAGTTCTCGAAGCGCGGCATAAAGCGTCGTCGATTTGCCGGAATTCATCGGTCCCGCCATGACAAACATTCCCGACGGCGAATCAATCAATCGCCGAAATTTCTGCTCCGTCTCCGAACTCATTCCGAGCTCGGCAATCGATTGCAAGTTCTCCTCGACGTCCATCAGACGAATGACGAGCGTTTCGCCGTACGCGGTCGGCATCGAGGCCGTGCGCATGTCGATCTTTTTGCCGTCGTGAATGAAATCGATGCGCCCGTCGAGCGGCAGGTGAGTTTTCGTCGTATCCATTGCCGACATGATTTTGACGCGCGATATAAATGTCTGAATGAGTGCGACGTCGAGCGAGCGGTGCAATTCCGTCAACATGCCGTCGAGCCGATATCGAATGCGAAGGCAATCTTTTTGCGGCTCGATGTGAATATCGGTCGCTCGCATTTCGACGGCATGATGAAAGATCAGATCGATCAACTGTACAATCGGCGAATCGGCGAGATTGATCCGCGCGGCTTGTCGAAGGCTGTGCAACACCTGCCGCTGAAATTTGTCAAGCGCGGCATTCAATTGTTGTAAAGTCATTTGTTGAGATATTTATTGAGAGCGTCGAGCATGATCTCGGCTTCGGTCTCGACGCCGGTGAACAGTCGGAACGACTCGACGCCCTGATATGCCAACATTGACTCGCCGTTGAGGATCGGATAGCCGAGTTCTTCCGCCTTCTGCAAAAACTTCGTCTTTTTCGGAGTGTATATCACGTCATAGACGAACGCGCCTTCCGGCAATTTCGAGATGTCAACCGGCGGCATTTCATCCACATTCGGATACATTCCGAGCGGTGTGGTGTTGATCAAAATGTCGGTGTATTCGAGTTGTTCTTTAAACTCGTCGCCGGTCCAATCAAAAACCTCAATCTCGGCGAAATTGGCGAAATCCTGTTTGAGAGCGGCGGCTTTTTTCGGATTGCGAAC
>CALGGX010000134.1 GCA_937916025.1 uncultured Selenomonadales bacterium | reverse complement strand
GTACAGATCGACTTTCAAAATGGCGGCGACGGGAGCTTGCGAAGGCGAAACTCCGGCGGCGTTGATGACATTGACGATCGAGCCGAATTTTTGTGCATGCTCGACGAGCGCGAGGATCGACTCGCGATTGGAAATGTCGACGGCAATTGTCGAAGTCTCGAAGCCCGCATCGTCGAGGATTTTCGCGGCGACGTCCGCATTCGACTGCCGAAGATCGGCGAGGACGACATGTTTGCCCGCGCCGACGCGTCGAGCAATCGCCTGCCCGATCGAACCCGATCCGATCAATACAACAACATCTTTCATTGCAAAAGCCTCCCGAAATATTTTTTTACATTGTAACACGCCGAGCCGACTTCAAGGCAAGAATTTTTTTATTGCCGATTGAAAATGCGCGATTGAAGGAAGCAAACCGGTTGCGTCGAATAAAATCGCTCGAGAGGAGATGATTGCAATGTCGGACAGGGACGATTTTGAATATCGAATGCGTCGGCTCGAGGATAGGGTTGAATACGTCAGCGGCGAGATTCACAGATTGCATCTGATGCTCATCGAGCGGCTCGGCGAGATCGATCGCAACAATTTCAGAGAGATTAATGATGCGAAGCGTGAAATTACGCGAGACGTTCATGATCTCAAAATGGAACTGTGGCGCAATCCGCCGCGTTCCGAGCGAATTGAACGTACCGACTCCGGCGGTTTCAACAGTTGGATCATGATCAGCCTGTTTTATATCATCGTCATCGTGTCAATCATGATCTTGCCGATGGCAATTCGTTCAGTGCCGACAACGCCGCCGCCGCAAAACATCACCATTCAAATGCCGCCCGTCGAGCAGCCGAAAGCCGTCGAGCAACCGACGCCCGAACTTCGACAACCTTCAAAAACGATCGAAGAGCAAAACATCGTCGAGGAAGCTCCGCCCGTCGAGACAAAGTCGATCGAGCAGAGCCGCGCTTCGGATGATTTTCTGCTCGGGTTGTTTGACGATCTGCCGCTCGCTGTAGTTCATGCGGCAATGTGCGGCGTCATCGTTTTTCTCTTCAAAATCGTAATGCAATGAACCGCAATCGGAGATGATTTAATGGAATTCAAGTCAAGAGATTTTCTTGTACTGCAAAATATGCTCGAAGACGAATTTATCCTTGCCATGCTCAATGACGACACGACGCGCCTTCGGCAATTGATGATCGAACGCGCCGAAGCATTCGGTTTGCGCGGTAATTTACTCCGTGAATGCACGCTTCGCCTGCTTACTCACGAGCCGAATTTGGTTTCAATCACGATGGAACGCGCGCACGGCAAAATCGGAAACAGCCTGCGAGATTTTTTCATCCTCGACATTGAAAAATTGATGCCGTTGCTCGCCGAAAAACCTTTGGAGTTGAATTACGAACCGACGATTGAAAACAAAACCGCCGCACAATCGGAACTCGACTCTCTCCTGCTCCGCGCGAAAACTTCCAAGCAGATCGCCGAGGCATTGATCGAGTACTATCGCCGCTTCGGTTACGGCGATATTGCCGACTTCCGGGCGTTTAAATGGACGAACGGAAAATTGCGCGGCATTGAGCATTTCGACAATCAGAGTTTCGACGATCTGATCGGCTACCGGCATCAGAAAGAACAGCTGATCGAAAACACCGAGGCATTCCTCGACGATCGCGGCGCAAACAATGTCCTGCTCGTCGGAGCGCGCGGCACCGGTAAATCCTCAAGCGTCAAAGCACTCGTCAATCGCTATTTCGATCGCTCGCTTCGCCTCGTGCAATTGACCAAGCCGCAACTCGCCGAGCTCCCGACCGTGATGGACACGCTTCGGCAATTCGCAAGCCGCAAATTCATTATCTTCCTCGACGACTTGTCGTTTGAAGAGTCCGAGGACGAGTACAAATATCTGAAATCGGCAATGGAAGGCGGCGTCGAAACGCGTCCGGAGAATGTATTGATTTACGCCACGAGCAATCGGCGGCATCTGATCCGCGAGTCGTGGCGCGACCGCTCGGACGGGCAGGAAGAATTGTACAAGCAGGATTCTGTCAATGAAACAATTTCGCTGTCGGATCGCTTCGGGTTGATCATTCGATATTACGCGCCTTCGCAAGACGAGTATCTCGCGATTATTCGACACATGCTCGACAAAAACGGAGTGACGCTCGACGCGGAGCAACTGCGGATTGAAGGCTTGCGTTGGGAAATGACGCATTCGGGTCGGAACGGGCGGACGGCGCAACAATTCGTGACGCATTATCTCGGACGGCGGTGATCGATTGATGAAAAGGATTTTCGTAATTGCCGGAACCGAAGACGGGCGCGAGCTCGCCGTTTTTTTGTTGTCGAAAGGCTTTGACGTGACGGCGTCGGTTGTGTCGAATTACGGGCGCGAGCTTCTCGAACGACATGTCGGATTAAAGATCAACGCTCGAAAACTCGACGCGGCGGAATTGTCGACATACCTCGATACGCATGCGATTGAGGTCGTCGTCGATGCGAGTCATCCGTACGCGGCAAATGTCTCGCGAAATGCGCTCGAAGTCTGCCGCGCAAAAAAAATTCCCTGCATCCGATATGAACGCAAGGAAGTCGAATTGACTTACGAAAAAATTCATCGCGTTGCGAATTACGAAGCCGCTGCCGATTGCGCTGCGCGGCTCGGTAAAAATATTTTTCTGACGACGGGCAGTCGCTCGCTGAAGACGTTTGTCGAGCGGCTCGTCGACAGCAATGTGATCGCGCGCGTGTTGCCGACTTCGGACGTGATTGCCGATTGCGAGCGGCTCGGATTGACGCCGAAACAAATCGTCGCGATGCAGGGACCGTTCAGCCGAGAGCTCAATGTCGCGATGTTTCGGCAGTTCCGCGCGGAAGTGATCGTGACGAAAAACAGCGGCTCGATCGGCGGCGTCGACGAAAAGATCGCGGCGGCTTCAGAGCTGAATTTGCCGATCGTGATGATCGATCGTCCGAAAATCGCATTCGACAACATTGCCGAGTCGTTTGACGGCGTGCTCGAATTCATTGCCGAACTCGGCTGATTGAATTACATATCGGCGAGAAAAGCGACATAACCTTTCTTCGTCTCGTAAATGTCGATTTTACCGGTCGCCTCCCACGGCGCATGCATCGAAAGCACGGCGACGCCGCTGTCGATCACTTCCATGCCGTAAACCGCCATGATGTGCGCGATGGTTCCGCCGCCGCCCTTGTCGACTTTGCCGAGCTCGGAGAATTGATAATGCACTTTGCGGGCGTCGAGCACCGCGCGGAGCTTTGCAACATACTCGGCATTCGCCTCCGAAGAGCCGGATTTGCCGCGCGAGCCCGTGAATTTGTTGAATACCATGCCTTTGCCGATATAGGCGACATTTTTTTTGTCGAAAACATCGGCGTAAAGCGCGTCGTAAGCACTCGACACGTCCGAACTTAACATCACCGAATTCTGCAATGCGCGACGAACGGCAAGCTCGGAATATTGCCCGCACGCATCGAGCAGTTCCGCCACGATGTTCTCGAAAAACTTCGAGCGCATGCCGGTTGCTCCGAACGAGCCGATCTCTTCCTTGTCGACGAGCAGACAGCAATTCGTCCGCGCGGGCGTTTTATCCGCTTCGAGCATCGCAATCAGCGACGTGTAGGAGCAGACGCGATCGTCTTGACCGTAGCCGAGCACCATGCTCCGATCGAAGCCCAAATCCCGCGCCTTGCCTGCAGGAACCAGCGCGAGTTCCGCCGACATAAAATCTTCTTCATCGATGTCGTATTTGTTTTTGATCAACTGCAGAATGTTCTTTTTGACGGACTCTTTATCTTTTTCTTTAAGCGGATAATTGCCGACGAGAATGTCAAGGTTCTCGCCCTCGACGACTTTATCCGCCTTCTTCTGCAATTGATCTTGCGCGAGATGAATGAGCAGATCGGTCACGCAAAAAACCGGATCATTTTCGTCTTCACCGATCACGATGTTTTTGACCGTGCCGTCTTTTTTGACGACAACGCCATGCATTGCGAGCGGCAACGTCACCCATTGATATTTCTTGATGCCGCCGTAATAATGTGTGTCGAGATAAGCGAGCCCGCCGTCTTCGTAGAGCGGATTTTGTTTGACGTCGAGACGGCAGGTGTCGTTGTGCGCGCCGAGAATTTTCAGCCCGCGCTCGAGCGGTTCCGTGCCGATGTTGAAAAGCGCGATCGTCTTTTTCATGCACACGGCGTAAACTTTATCGCCCGCGCGGAGTTTCATGCCCGGCTCGAACTGTTTGTAGCCGGACGCCTCGGCAAGTCGAATTGTCTCGGTAACGCTCTCGCGCTCGGTCTTGCAACGGCTGATGAAGTCGATGTAACCCGCGCAAAGCTCGTCGAGTTGTTGCTTCTCCGCATCCGTGTACTTGCTCCAAATCGAAAACTTCTT
>CALGGX010000133.1 GCA_937916025.1 uncultured Selenomonadales bacterium | reverse complement strand
ACGGCGCTTGTTCTGATATTCCTGCTTTACAGCAAGCATTTCCTCGCGGATAACCTGCTTCATTCTCTCCGGGCGGTTCAGAATATCGAGATAATCTCTGATATTTGCAAGAAGCCCTTTATATTCGTCGCGGATTTCATCCTGAGCCAGATGAGTAAGTCTTGACAGCTGCAGAGCCAGAATGGCGCGTGCCTGTGCATCGGACAGATAGTAGATATCCCCCTGCACGCCGCATTTAGGATCGATACCCTGCGGCAGAGCGATATTGATGCCTTCAGGAGTGCGCTCGATGAGAGTATTGATCATCTGGGCATCCCAAGGTTCAGCCATCAGACGGCTGCGGGCCTCTTCCTGATTCTGAGAGGAGGTGATCAGATCTATAACCTTCTGAATATTGGCCTTGGCAACCATCAGACCCTCATTGATATGGGCCTTGCGTCTGTCCTGTCTTAAAAGGAATACGGTTCTTCTGGTAACCACCTCTCGACGGAAGTTTACAAACTCAGTTAATATTTCCTTTAATGACAGAAGCTTAGGATGGTTATTTACCAGAGCCACCATATTGATGCCGAAAGTATCCTGCAACTGCGTGAGTTTGTAGAGTTTATTCAACACCACGCCAGCGTTCTCACCGCGTTTGAGCTCAATCACCACGCGCATACCCGATTTATCGGATTCGTCGCGCATTTCGGAAATACCTTCAATCACCTTATCACGCACCAATTCGCCGATTTTCTCGCACATTTTGGCTTTATTCACTTGATAGGGGATTTCATCAATGACAATCGCCTCACGGTCGCCGTTTTTGCCGATGGTTTCAATATGCGTTTTGCCACGCATAATCACCCGCCCACGCCCTGTTTTATAGCCTTCGCGAACGCCGCTTAAACCGTAAATGGTGGCACCCGTAGGAAAATCGGGGGCAGGCAGAATTTTTATAAGATCGTCAATGCTGATATTGTCGTCAGCCAACAAAGCCAAGGTGGCATCGACCGTTTCGCCCAAATTGTGCGGCGGAATGTTGGTCGCCATGCCGACGGCGATTCCGCTCGTGCCGTTGACGAGAAGTTGCGGAAATTTCGCGGGCAAAACCGCCGGCTCTTTCAGCGATTCGTCGTAGTTCGGAATGAAATTGACCGTGTTTTTGTCGATGTCGTCAAGCATAAGCTCGGCGATTTTCGACATGCGAACTTCGGTATAGCGCATGGCGGCCGCGGAGTCGCCGTCGACGGAGCCGAAATTGCCATGTCCGTCCGCGAGCACGTAACGCATCGAAAAATCTTGAGCCATTCGGACGATCGCATCGTAAACGGACGAGTCGCCATGCGGATGATATTTACCCAAAACCTCGCCGACGATGCGCGCGGATTTTTTATACGGTTTTGTCGAAGTCATTCCGGCTTCGAGCATTGCGAAGAGAATTCGACGATGCACGGGTTTCAAGCCGTCGCGGACGTCGGGGATCGCGCGCGATACGATGACGCTCATTGCATAATCGATATACGAAACCTTCATTTCGTTTTCGAGATGCACCGGCACGATCTTCTCCTCGAATACTTGCAACTGTTCTTTCAAAATGTATCAACTCCAATCGCCGTTATTATATCATCGAAAAAATTTTTGTCTATGTTGTCAATGCCGAGCCGCTGTGATAACATACGCGCTGAAATTTTTTCGCTCGTATCGATTGTACGACTCGAACGAGACGATTGGAGGTTTTTCAATGTCAAACGATCAAAAGTATCGGCAGATCAGACGCGAGGCGGCGTTTACGGGCGCGGCACTTCTCGCGCTGATACTGTTCTGGCTCGTCGCCGGATTCGGCACGGCGAGTCTCGAGATCAAAGTCATGCACTTGCCGCTCTGGGCATTGCTCGGCTCAATCGGAGTGTGGGCAATGGCGATTGCGCTGACTTTTTTGCTGACGCGCTTTGTCTTTCGCGACATGGACTTTGACGACGACTCCGTGCGGAGCGAAGAAGGGAGCGGACGGCAATGACTGAAGGCAATCTCTTCGCGCTGTTGCCGCTCGTGATCTTCATGGGCTTTATGGTTGCAATCAGCGTTTTCGTTCGGCATCAATCCGAAGGCACCGGTTTCATGCAACATTACTTCGTCGGCAATCGCTCGCTCGGCGGCTTCGTGCTCGCCATGACCACCGTCGCCACTTACAGCTCCGTCTCGTCGTTCGTCGGCGGACCGGGCATGGCGTTTAAGATCGGCTTCGGTTGGATCTACATGGCGGTCGTGCAGGTCACGGCGATCTTCCTCGTGCTCGGCATCTTCGGCAAGCGCGTCGCGTTGCTCGCGAGAAAACTCAACGCCGTCACGGTCGTCGACATCATTCGCGCGCGTTTCCAATCCGATCTCCTCGCCGGACTCGCCGCCTTCGTGATCGTGCTCTTCTTTTGCGGAACCATGACCGCGCAATTCGTCGGCGGCGCGAAACTTTTTTCAGCCGTCACCGGATATTCCTATGAAGCCGGACTGATTTTGTTCGGACTCGTCGTCGTCATTTACACAACAATCGGCGGCTTCCGCGCGGTTGCCTTGACAGATACTTGTTGCGCGATTATGATGATGATCGGTATCGTCCTGCTGTTGTATTACGTACTCGACGCCGGCGGCGGCTTCGTCGCGATCATGCAATCGATTGAAACGGCGCATCCCGAAATGCTCGAGCCGTTCTCGTTCGGCAACATGCCATGGACGCTCTACTTCACGCAATGGCTTCTCGTCGGCATCTGCACCATTGCACTTCCGCAATCGGTCGTGCGCGGCATTTCATACAAAGACACGCGCGGACTTCATCACGCCATGATGATCGGAACCGTCGTCGTCGGTTTCATGAACATCGGCATCAACTTCACCGGCATCCTCGCGCATGGAGTTTTGCCGCTCGACGCGTCCGCTTACGGCGGAGTCGACAACGTCATCCCGACGACGATCGTCACCGCCATGCCGCCGAGCCTCGTCGGACTCGCGATCATCGGTCCGCTCGCCGCTTCGATCTCGACAATCTCCGGGTTGTTGATCGTCGCTTCGTCGGCAATCGTCAAAGACATTTACGTCCATTGGAAAGAGCGGAATTCGGAAACCGTCAACATTCGGCAATTGAGAATACTTTCAATGGCATCGACGGCAATGATCGGCTTGATTGTATTTATGATCGCGCTGACGCCGCCTTCGCTGATCTGGTTGATCAACATGTTTGCCTTCGGCGGTTTGGAAACGGCGTTTTTCTGGACGCTCCTGCTCGGGCTTTTCTGGCGTCGGGCAAATCGGACGGGCGCATTGCTCTCGACCGTCGGAGGAACGATCATCTACTGCTCGACGCAAGCCATGGGCTTCAAACTTTTCGACATGCATCAGATCACGATCGGCATCAGTTGCTCGCTCTTGCTGTTTCTGATCGGAACATTTCTCGGCGAGTCATCGGATGAAGAAACGCTCGACAAATTTTTTCCGACGCGCTGATTTTTTTGCGGGGCGCGCGCTTATTTTCAATTGTTAATATATCGATATTATCAATAGCAGGCATTTTGCTTGGAAGGTTATTTTTTCATTGAAGGAGTGATTGACATGAAATCGGTGATGAAATTTTGCAGGCAACGCCCGATTGATCATGACGATCGATCGGGTAAGCGGACGCAGTCGAAATTTCAACTGGCAAGGATGAATGTCCCGCGCGGAGATGAGCCGGCAATCTCCCGTATCGGGTAATTTGAAAGGAATGATTTTTACATGGCAACAAATAAAAATGTGACCATCGAAAGCGGGCTTGTTTATGATGGCAAAAAGGCTCTTACGGCAGATGCTTCTTACAACGGAACGACGATAAGCGGAGGAGCACAAACCGGTACTGCCGCCAGTACCGTCAAAGGTGCAGCGGCGAGCGATACAATGACTGCCGCAATCGCTGACGGCAAGATCACGGTTATCGATGCAAGCAAGGCGAAAAATGCGCAACGCATCATTCTCGGAAGCAAGGCAACACAGCTCACGGGCAGCTCAAAAGGCGATACTGTCATCAGCGGGGCGGCGGGCGACAAAATCTCGCTCGGCGCGGGCAATGATCTCGTTCGATACACTGCCGACACAAACGGTAACAACGATGCCATCTTCAATTACACTTCAAATGACACGATCGAAGTAACCGATAAAGCACTCGGCGACGCGACTTTTGTCGATAAAGGAAATACCGTTACCGTCACTTTCAAAGGCTCCAAGAGTAAACTTACCGTCAACAAAACAACTGCAAACGACGCAATCAATTTCAAATTCAGCGGTACCACATTGCATTACGGCTCGTTGAGCGGCGGATCTGCTCTCGACAGTTCAAAGGCAAAACTCACGGTCGGCAGCAATGTCTCCACAAGTATTGATGCGGGCGCGATTGCTTCAACCATCAAACAAATTGATGCTTCCGGCAATAGAAATAAGATTTCCATCGTCGGCAACGGGCAGGGCAATACCATTACTCTCGGTTCCGGAGGAAATACCGTCTACGGCGGATATTCGTATGACGCGGCGAAAGGCTCGGCTCCGAAATCCACTGCAGATAAATTCATCGGCGGTACCGGTGCCGATACGTTTATTTTCGATTCTTCGCTCGGCGGCTCGGATCAAATCACCGGCTACGACAGCGAAAAAGATCGCATTTTGATCACGGACGTAACCGCCGAAGCTCTTGCCGCATCAATCGGCTCTGCAAAATCGATTCTCAAGGATTCCGGCAAAAACATCGTTCTTTCTCTCGGAAAGAGTAAGTTGACGATTGACGGCACTCCGAAGCAGGTTTTCTTTAAAGCCTATGACAGCGGCACTGTTGTTTACGGACCGGATTTGCCGAGTGGCGTTTCCGTCGATTCCAAAAAAACAACGTTGACGATCTCGAGTTCGACAAAGAAAACCGAACTGATCGATTACGCCGTCGACAGTTCCGAATTCTCGTCAAATACAACCGTCGGTTCGGGAGCCAACGCGACTTATTACGCCAATGCGAATTACGCGCCGAAACTCAAGACGATCGACGCGTCCGCGTTTGAAGGTTCGGTTACGCTCGGTTCGGCAACGAGTTCGATCGGCGGCACGTACAAAGCCGGCAAGGGCGGTTCGGTTCTCATCGGCGGCTCCGGCAATGACGTTTTCACCGGCGAAGCGGGTTCCGATACCTTCATCTATGCCATGGGCTCCGTCAAGAGCGGACTCACCGGCGGCAAAGACAAGATCACCGGCTTCAGCGGAGTCGAGGGCGGCGACATCATTCAAATTAAGGACTTCGACAGCAATACGCAAACCGTCACTCTCACCGAGAAGAAGGGCAAATCTCTTACGATTGCCGTCAATACCGTCGACGATAAAGGCAAATCCAAATCTGCCGGTTCGATCGAAATTGCAGAAAATCCCAACAACAAGACGATTCTCGTTGTCGATGACAAAAACAAAATCATCGCGACCAATCCGATCACCGAACCGATCGGACTCGATTATGATGACAAATCCGCCATCAAAACCGATGCAACTTATACCGGAGTATATGAACCCGGAGTTTTCCTCGTCGGCGATACGATCTCTTTAAAGAACGGAAAATACGTCACCGATTCCCACACAAACGCGCAACCGACCATTAAAGCCGCCGATTACGGCGCGAAAGTGACGACGATCAACGCCGCGACCGTTGCAAGCTCCGTGAAAACACTGTTCATCGAAGGCAACGCGTCTGTCAAGAGTGTCATTACCGCTCCGCAAGTCGAAACTCTCCTTGACGCTTCTTCGTCAACGAACTTGCAAACCACCATGAAGGGCGGAACGGCGGCGGATACGTTCTACGGCAGTACTCTCGAAGGTTCCAAGGATTACTTCATGTTTGTGCCGTCGTCCAAAGCCGACAAAGATGTCATTTACAATTACGATGAAAACGACGTTATCGTCATTCAATCGACGACGAATGTAACCAACCTTTCCAACATCAACGGCAGCAATACGTTTGTCAAGTTCGATGACAAAAAATCCGATGCCGTTCTCACTCTTGACAAAACCGCAATCACGATCAAAGACGGCGCGGGCAAACAACTCAATCTGTTGCTCGTCGATTCAAACGGCAACACGATCGATTCGGCGACCGAAGGGCATTTCCTGCCGAAAGGGCTTCGCTACGATGTCAAGCAAACTTCGATCTACGTCAAACCAAAATCGACGAGTGAAGCGGCAGATATCGGCGGTGACAAGACAATACTCGGACTTGCGTACGGCACGAATACTGACTCCGAAGGAGAAGTTCTTAGAGATAATGCGGGCTATGTCGCGCTCGATCTTCGCTCCGATAAATTCTTCAACACCGTAAAAACCATCGATCTCCGAAAGATCAACGACAAAACTCAAACCGACAACACCAATTTCAAAATTGCCGACAACTCCGTGCACGTCACTTTGATCGGCAATACAATCGCAAACGATCTCTACTCCGGCGGCAATGAATACAGCACCGCCGTTTTGTGGGGCGGCGTCGGCGATAAAAACAAACCCGAAGCGGACAGACTTTTTGGCAGTAAAGGCTCGGACGTTTTCATTTACAATTACGGCGACGGCAAAGATGTTATCGGCGACAGAGGGCAATCCGTTACCACTTACAAGTCAAACGACGTCATTGTGCTCGGCAGCGGATACGAAAATTCCGTTCAGGGCAGAGACGGCATCTATATCACAGACAACAACAACGTCTTGACGCTCCAGCTCGGAACCGATACCAAAAAAGGCAATCTCACCATCACAAAAGACAGTGTCGATACGCCCGTCAAGTTCGTGCTCACAAAAGACAGCAGTACCGCGCTCGGTGTTGCAGCCGCCATTACGAAACACGGTCTCGATTACATGACTTCCTCCGAATCTACTCTTCCCGCCTCGATCAAAAACGGGTTTGAAGTTTTCAATTACGGCTTGAACACCGACTCGATCCAATCCGAAATTGTCAACAACACCAATTTGAACATCGTCGGTACGCTCAAAGGCAGTATCGATGAAGATACACTCGAAGAACTGAGCGAAAATCTCCCGCTCACTGCCGACATCATCACAAAAGAAATGTCCTCGGCGATCAAAAATATCGGAATCGGCGGCGCGGCAAATTCGGCGAATTACAGATTCAACATCGTCGGCAACAACAATGCAAACCAAATCTCGCTCGGCGCGGGCGGCGGCACCGTCGACGGCGGTTATTCCTCCGATGCAAAAGGCAAGCTCAAAGCCACTGCCGATAAGTACTACGGCGGCGCAGGCTCCGACGTCTTTGTTTTTACCACATTGACTGACGGCACAAACGACCTCGGCGGCAAAGACAACATCTACGGCTACGATCCGGGCAATGATGCAATTCGGATCAACAGTCTCGATGACATCAAGGCGATTAAATACAACGAAAAGAGCCTCGCACTTACTTTCAACGGCGCAAAGCCGAGCAGCAGCGCGAATGTTCTCACCATCAACGGCACCAAAGCCAATGCCTCGAAACTCGCCGCCGATGATCAAATTACATTCCTTGTCGGAACCGGCACCACTCTTCAAACTCTCACTTACACCGGATTCAATAAAACGCAAAAGTTATTCGAAGAGCTCACGCAAGTTATCAATCCGTGGAAGGCGTATAATAAATACACCGAAGGCTCCTCAAACAATACCGCGTGGGTTTACAGCGGCGAAGGAAGCACGGATTCTTTGACAATGTGGCATTACACCGACAACGATTGGACGAACAACGGACTCAACTTCACCATCAAAGACTTTGATCCCGAAAACATCGGCATTAAAACCAACATTGCCGAAACTCGTCCGACCGGCATCAGCATCGAAGAGCCCGGCGGACATTCCGTCATCGAAGTCGACACGAAGGAGAAAAACGAAGGCGGCAAGATTAGTACCGAAAGTCTCCTTGATTTGCCGAATTTCGAGTTCGCCTCCTCCACCACCATCGGCAAAGACGGCGTTCATATCAAAGGCATTGATCCGAAATACGAAGAAGACGGGCTTTATGATGATGAGCAGGTTACAACCATCAATAAAAAAGATGGTAAATTCCGCATTGCAAACCTCGACGGCGACTCCACCAACGGCTATGAACTTCTCAAAGTTAATGACAACTGGAAGTATGACAAGAACAACAATTGGCAATTCTCCGACGACGAAGTGCTTTTCACGATCAAATCCGGCAGTAACAACGTGATTCTCGATGTTGACGACACGCTCGGCAGTCCGGCACTCGTCACGATCGGCAGTAAGGGTGCTGATTCAATCACCGTCGGCGCGGGCATTGCCGCAAATCTCTTCTACTTTGACGGAGATACAAAAACCAACGCAACCGGCATTCATATCTTCGGATTTGACACTTCGACGAAATTCACGCTTGAAAAAGCGGAAACGATCGGCGAAGGCGAAGATACAGTTGCTACCGTCATTTCCAAAGAGTATATTCTCGCCGAACTCGACGGCAGCAGTGCCGACGGCTACGAATTGCTGAAAACCAACGATCTCTGGTCGCTCGGCGGCGACGGCTGGTATTACTCCTCCGGCACGACGTCTTTCAAGATCAATCTCATGCCCACGATTATTGGTGCGACGGACGATGGCGCGGCGAAAAACGTCGAAGTCGGCTACAGGGTGTCTCTTACCGCCGGCGATGAAGCATTTACCACCGTTTGGGCTGATGAAGATAACACAATTCCGGTGTACGACACTTCGGCGGTTGAGATCGATTTCAATAACGATAAAATCACCAACAACAATATCGTCTTCGACGAAAACGTCAAAACCAACGCAACCGGCATTCACGTCAAAGGCGACGGGCTCAGTGTTTCGTCGAATGTCACGGTCGGCTCTGCCGAGTATCGTTTCGTCGAGCTCGACGGCTACTCGAGTGCGGTGGACGAAGATGACGACGGATATCGCGAACTTGCAAAAGTCAACGAAAATTGGACGCCGATTTACGGCACGGAAAAATTCGCTTCACAAACATCTTGGGCGTACAAATCGGACGATATCGCGTTTACTGTCAATGCATCATCCTATGATGTATGGTCAGACAGCGAAGAAGAAGAAGGCGGGGTCAAGGAAATTCTCGGCGTTGACGATAACGGCGCGTTGAAAGACATCACCGTCGACGGCAACACGATCACATTTGCATCGAAGCTCACCTCACTGAGACCGTACTCTGAGGGAGACGAAGAATATGCCGAGGTAGTCTTTAATTTGAATAATATCAACTTGGCGAGCGACACTGCAGTCGGCAGAGAAGGCATTCATATCAAGGGTTACGCTTCCGACACGACAATTCGCATTGAATATACTGTCAGTAAAGGCAATCCTGCAAATATTGAGTATCAACTTGTCGATCTTGACGGCGATTCCGGCAACGGCTACGAGCTGATGAAAGTCGATGCAGCTTCGGTAGGTACTGGCGGACAGAGCTATTCGGCACCGGGCTGGACGTATGAAGGAAAGAACTGGTCGTACAGCAACGATGCACTTAAGCTCAACTTCACGATTGGATCGGGTGCAAATCTCTCGCCGATGGACGACGGGCGTCCGGAAGGCGTCACGGTCAGCACGGCGACTGTAAAGAGCGGTAATAAGACCGACACCGCCACAACGCTTACCGTCAGCGAAGGCGTCCGCTCGAATGTGTTGTCGAATTTGGTATTTGCAGAAGGCGAAGAAGGCGAAGAAGGCATTACATTAGGCGCGAACGGACTCCACATCGTCGGACTCAACGCCGATACGACGCTTCGGACAGTCACATATCCCGAGGAGGAGGCTGAAAATACGACGCCGACGTACACGTACTATCAAGTCGCCGAAATCGACGGCAATGACAACGGACTCGAAGTCATGCAAGTCGACAGCAACTGGTCGCTGAAGGGCGGCGAGTGGAGCTATTCCAATGCAAGTGAAGAGGAAAGCGAAGCTACTCCGGAATCTTTCGCATTCAAAATCGCGGCGGCGGCAGGCATCAGTGTCGACGCCGTCGGCCATGGCGTTCCGAAAACCGTCACTTATAACAATATTACCAAGACGCTCGATCTTTCGGGAGCCGCCAGCCTCATCGCAACCGACCTCACGATCACGAAGGCTGATTACAATGCCGATAACAGCGACAGCGGAGACGGAAATTACCTCGGCGCAAAAGGCGTTCACATCATTCTCCCGACAATATCTGCTGCCGCTTCTCCCAAACTCGACACGAAATTTACCGTCAACGGCGCGCAGTATCAGCTCGTCGATCTCGATCACAATGAAAATACAACCGATTACGAGCTGATGAAAGTCGACGGCAATTGGTCGCTCTCGAACGGCGCATGGTCGTACAAAAATTCCAACGTCGAATTCACGCTTACATCCGATGCACAGATCAATGGCGCGGCTATTTACGCCAATGACGACGGCACTCCGATCGGTGTATCCGTCAGCGGCTCGACGATCACCTTCGACGAAAACTCGAAACTCGATGATCTGAAGAACCTCAAGATCGGCAAGGCAACTTACGGCACTGTCGACAACGCAATCAGCATCGTCAAGAGCGGACTTACCGAAGGGGACACGGTCTCGATCGGCAGTGACAAGCAATCTTACATGCTCGTCAATCTTGATCGCAGTGACGACGGCAGTCTGGAATTGATGAAAGTTAACAATAATTGGACTTACACTCCTGCAAAAACGTCGCAGGATACGGCAAGTTGGGCATATCTCGACAGCACGAAGACGGCGACGTCGAAATTTGCATTCACACTCAACGGCGTCAGCACAGAAAACGACGCGGCGCGTCCGAATTCTGAAGGCACTCCGCTCGGAGTGATCGTTTCCGGCACGAGCGTCACTCTGCCCGGCGAAATTCTTTCTACAGGATCAGACGGAAATCTTACAAACTTCATACTTACGAAGGGCACGCCCGGCAGCGGAACGAGTGCGGTTCACATCTTCCAATCCGGCGAGGGCGACTCGCTTGAAAAGACGACAGTCTCGAGCGACACGACGACATTCACGCTGATGGATGCGGACGCAAATTCGCTCAACGGCTACGAGCTTACCTACGACGGCTGGCTGAAAGTCGGCGCGAAGTCCTTCCGCTACAAATCGAGCGCGGTCGACTACTCGCTCACCGGCGGCGCATTCGATTACACAAAGAATCAGCCGATCGCCGCCACTTCAACCGGCATTACATCGGATCTCGTAACAGTTTCTGTCGTCGGTGAAAATAACGTATTGACGTTTGGCGGCAGTAATATCAAGACGGATCTGAATAACTTCCATGTCAAGTTTGGACATACGGTCTCTGAAGACGACGACAGTCAATTCCAAGTCACAATCAACAAAAAAGCATTCACTCTGGCAGATGCCGACAACAACACCGCCAACGGCTATGAATTGACCAACGGCGGCTGGGCGCAGTCTGCCACCGCAACGGTGTTTGTCAATTTGAACGGCAACTTCACTCTCAAAAACGGCACAGACAGCAACAAAGATCTTATGCCCGACGGAATCACTTATTCAGTCGATGAAGACGGCAAGGGCACCGTCACATTCGCCACTCCGGCGGCTTTTTCCAATGTCACGATAGTTTCGTCGAACAGCAACTTTACGCTTAACAATGACATTGCGATTACTTCCGAGAAGGTGGATAAAACCGATTACATTTGGAAAAAGAGCGGATCGAATTACACCGTCAGCACGATTGAGTCGAGCAGTCAGTTGCCTGCATCCGGCTATTACACGAGCGGCTATGACGTCGATGATCTGTTCAATTACGAGAGTCCGACGGCAATTGTCGACGACGAGCTCGACGATATCATGGAGATCAAACCGCTCGCATCCGACGGCGCGAACGACTTCAATGTCGGCACGATGTTCGACGGCTTGAACGATCGGACGGTCAATGCATTGACATTTGCCGAGAAACGGCGCAAGCTGAAATAAAATCAATCGGCAAAGTCAATCGAAAAATTCAATCGGCAATACAAAAATCTCACCGGGGAGTTCCGCGCGGAGCTCCCAATTTTTTTTTTCAATGCAAAAATCTCGTCGCGTATCGCAAAGATTAAATTTACATTAAAAATGAAGCAATCGCTTAAAAAAATTCGAGCGATCGCCGATAAATTTTTTGGAATGATACTCGATGACTTGTTTTGTCTTTTCATTCGCCGGTTGTCGATTCAGACGAATTTCTGTTTGACAGCACGGCGCAATGTGTTAAAATACATTAGTACAACCATAGTTTTTTTTCGATGCGGGCGCGTTTGAAATCGAGAGCCGCTTTGTATCGAACAAGTAAGTTTATTTCAGGTGATCGGCAACTCGAAGAAACTGACGTGCGCCTCTGAAGCGCGCGATCAGAGACGCTCATCATCAATTCAATTGTCGATCGAAATCGACGAAAGGAGGCGAGTCAAATCCCGCCGAATCACAACAACAAAACTCGACAGGGCGGGAAAAGAACAAATGACGGCAGAACGCAACTCGAATTGCGGTTGGACACTGCCGGAGTTTCGGACTTCTCCGTTATCAAAAATGTCGCTCGTGTAAAACATTTTTCAAACGGCAGTCCAGGGAGAGAGATGCCATGCCGGAGTTCCCATGGCGGGGAGCTTGTCGACAATCCGGTAATGCGTCTCGAAGGATAGCACGGAGATGAGATTTTCGCTTAGAGCGCATCTCCGATTGTTAAGGAAAGGAATGATTTTAACATGGCAGTTTCTAAAACAGTAACGCTGAACGGCGGCGTTGGAACTTTTGACGGTTCCAAAATTTTGACGGTAGCGAAAAACTACAGCGGCGCGGTTTCAGCCGGAGCATTGGAAGGCGCAAGCCTTGACGGTTCCAAAAACGCAACGGCGGGCGCAACTGTGGAAGCGGTTGTTCCCGACGGTAAAGTTACGATGGTAGACGCTTCGGCAGCAGGCAAAGTTACCGTCACGGGCAGCAGCAGCAAGGCGACTTCGATCAGCCTTGGCGGCGGCGGCGGCGTGGCAATCGCCAACAATAAAGGTGCCGATAAACTTTACGGCGGTTCCGGTGCGGATACTTTCGTTTTGACGGGAACCAAAGACGGCGGTTCCGATATTATCGGTGATACCAAAAATCAAGGCTACGGAAAAGGCGACGTCATCAGCCTTACGGGAGCAAAAACTTCCGATCTTTCGTTTACCGATAATATTACAAAAAATACCGTTGTCATTACCAACACCGATAAAGGCAAAATTACCGTCACCAAAACCGGCAAAGATATTCCGCTTACGATCAAAGGTTCGGACGGCGGTACGCTCGTCTACGGCGTCGACGGCAAGATTACCACAAACGACGGCAAAACACTCAAAATTACAAATCAAGCGACCGCGAACGGCACTTACAACGCCTCAACTCTCGCGGCAGGCGTGAAGATCATCGATGCCACCGGAGTCGGAGCAAAGGCAGTCAACATCGTCGGCAACGGTCAGAATGATGCGATTTCGCTCGGAAGCGGCGGCGGCACCGTTTACGGCGGTTATGATTCCGTCAAAAATAAACCCACCACCGACAATCTCTTTGCCTCTAAGACGCGCACCAACAATGCCGCCGTCACTTTCTTGATTGACGAAAACTCCGGCAGCGACAACATCTACAATTACAACGCAAACGACACAATCGTCATCGACACCGGCGACAGCAAAGAACTTGATTTCAGTTCTGCCTCGGTGCTCAAAGACGGCGGAGCCGGCAAAGACGTTGCGATCACTTACAAAGACAAATACAAAGTCACCATCAAACAGAATACCGCCAACAAGATCACCTTCAAAATCAACGGCACCACGCAATATTACGGCGTAGATCTTCCGACGGGCGTTTCGCTCGACAGCAAACGCGCGGCAATCAGTGTCGGCGCGGACGCGGCGGCGCAAACACTCGGAATTGAAGGTTGGAGTCACAGCGGTTACAGCAACGGAACTTCGGAAGACAACGCGCTCAAGCAAATGGCTCCGAAGCTCAACACGATCGATGCAAATCTCGCAACCAAAGACATGGTGTTGAAGGGGCAGGCAACGGTCGCTTCGGTTCTCAAGGGCGGCAAAGCTCACACGACGATGATCGGCGGCACGGCGGCAGATCAATTCTACGGCGGCACCGGCAGTGATGTCTTCGTCGTCGACATTTCTTCCGCCACCGGCAAAGACGTGCTCAACAGCGTCGGCGCGGGCGATGTCATCATGGTCAAAGGCTACAACGCCAATGATACCGCGCAAGCCGTTTCGATCAGTACGAAAGGCGTGCTCACTTACTACTCCGATACGAAGAGCACCGCGTACAAACAAAACAGCCTTACCGTCAAGACAATCAAGCAAAACACAACCACTCCGGTTGTGGTTGTCGACGAGAAAGGCAAAATCCTTGCCGTCACCACCAATAGCAGTGTGCCGGGACCGACCGGACTCGACTCGGGCAGCAGGGGCATTTCGACAAACAAGGAGTACAACGGCAAATACAGCAAAACCGATTACGTCAAGGGCGGTACGGTTGATCTTTCCAACGGTAAAATTCAGAGCGGCGATATCAATACCGATCTGGGGCTTGACGGCACGAAGGCAACCATCAATGCAAACGACTACGGCGGAACCGCAAAACAGATCAATGCAACGGCAGTCGGTGCCGGTCTTGAGAGTTTGTATATCAAAGGCAACGAAACGACAAAGAATACCATTTATGCTCCGACCAACAGAACAGGCAACAAACCTCTTGCGGTAACGCTCGAAGGCGGCACGGCGGCAGATACTTTCTACGGCAACACGACTTCGACCGTTACTTCCGTGTTCTACAACATCGAAGCCGGCGGCAAAGATGTCATCAACGCTTACAACGAAGGCGACACCATCAGACTGAACGGCGTAACCGTCACCGGTTCGGAAATCAGCGAAAAAGGTACCGACGTTACGTTCACCTTTAATAATAAGGACAATCTTACGATCAAAAACGGCGCAACGAAGGCGATCACTTTCGTCGATGATTTCGGCAAACCGATCACTTACGGACATACGCTTCCGGTAGGTCTCGAGTATGATGCAAAGCATACCGCCATCAACGCCACGGATGCGATCAACACCGAAGACAGTCCGTTTGTTGACGTCTTCAACAAAAACACCCAAAAGATTACAGAACTTGGCGAATCCCCGATAAAAATCGATCTGTCTAAGGTAACTTCCGATACGAGCTATTACTATACCACTATCAAGACAGTCAGCCTCTCCGGCGCGAAAGACCCGCTCGTTGCAAAAGTTTCCGGCAACAGCCTCGCCAACGAGATTTATGCTCCGCAGGGCGGCGGCACTCTCTACGGCGGCGCGGGCTCCCTCGGCAGCAAACCTTCTGCCGATAAGCTCTACGGCAATGTCGGTTCGGATACATTCGTCTATGTCCAAGGCGACGGCGCGGATGTCATCGGCGCAAAGAACAAGGCAAATTCCACGCTTGAAGCGAAAGATCAAATCATTCTCGGCGGCAAGGACACCGTCCTCACCAGAGACGATATCACCTTCACCGATAAAAAAGAAGTTCTCACCATTCAATTCAACGACGACAAAACAAGCAAACTCACCATCAACAAGGCAGATGCCGCGACTCCCGTCAAGATCTACTTCACCGCCAGCGACACGAAGATCATTAATTCCGATACGTATCTCGTTTACGGCATTGACTCCCGTTACTTCCAATCCAAAACGAGCGCGTCGGACTTCGGAAGCGGCAAGCTCGACATTTCCGATGTCGGCACCAACGAAAATGCTACCGTCAAAACATCCTTTGACGACGGCAGTTCGGAAACAACCAGACTCGCGATTGTCGATGTCAAAAATGTTTCTTCGGCTTTGAAGCAAATCAGTGTTTCAAATTCTTCCACGACGGTCAGCCTGCTCGGCGGCGTTTCGGCTCTCAACGTGTCGCTGAACGCGGGCGGCGGCACGGTTCAAGGCGGCGCAAACGGCACCAAGGCACTTGCGGATAAATTCTACGCTTCCGCCAACGCAAACGCACGCGGCACGACCTTTGTTCTCAACAGCTCCACCGGCGGCAAAGATCAAATCTACAATTACGACGCGGCGCGCGGCGATGTTCTCTACTTCGAGGACGGAGCTCCCACATCTGTCAGTTTCTCTACAAAATCGATCACCTTCAGCTACAGCGATTCGAAGCACGCGTTCACGATTTATCCGAGAAGCGGTCAATTCTCCGCTTCAAGCAATGTCGCGATTGCTTATCCCGACGAAAACGGCAACATCATTTCCAAAACCTATTACGGCTGGGATGCAAAACAAAAATCCTTCAGTGCTTACAGCGAAAACGTCAGAGATGACATGTGGAATAAGCCCAATCCCTCCGGCGACACCTACATTTTCACCGGCAAAACCAAAAACAGAGACACGCTTGCCGGCGCGGCTTACACTCTGCAGGGCGCACATATTATCGACGAAGATGAAAACTACGTACCCGACGGCGTTGTCATTACTTCAAAAGCATCCGGTACAGAGCCCAATGTCACTCCTGCAGGTGCAATCAGCTTTGCAGACACCGTGTATGTCGATCCGGATATTGCGCAATTCAAAATCAAAGGCAACGCGGTTCCCTCCATACTAAGTGGTGAGAGCGAAGTTACTGAGTTTAAGCTCGAAGCGGGCGACACTCTCAAAGCCAACGGACTTAGCTATCGTCTGGCAAATGTCGACAACAACACAATCGGCTTCCTCGAGCTCTCGTACAACGGCTTTGTCAAGACCGGCACCGATCAGGTTGTCTACTACGGCGAAAATACCGGTGCGGACGGCACATTCCTTGACAACAGCGCGAAATTCACTTTGACCGGCGCGGCTTCCGATCCGGGAACCACCTCCGCAGCCAGAAAAGAGGCGGAAGAAAATTCCGTCATCAAAGGCTTCCTCCACGGATCCCCCGAGGCGGATACGA
>CALGGX010000132.1 GCA_937916025.1 uncultured Selenomonadales bacterium | reverse complement strand
AATGATCGTGCTTGAAATTATATTAATTTTGGTCTCAATGTTGTTGTCAAAGAGAATGATACAGCCTATTAGGGATTTGACAGAAGCTGTTGATGTACTTGCAACCGGCGATTTCAGAAAACCTGCCAATGAGAATTTCGATCTCGATCGCGACGACGAAATCGGAATCATGGCGCACGCCGTGATCGATCTCCGCAAGAATGTTCGCGAGATGTTGCAGAGAGTCGTCCGCGCGGCGGAGCAAGTCGCGGCGGCTTCGGAAGAGTTGACGGCTTCGGCGGATCAATCGACGATTGCAATCAATCAAGTCGCGGACTCGATAGTGAATGTGGCCGGTGCGTGCACCGAGCAATTCACCGAAGTCGAAAACGCCAACAAGCAATCGGAAGAGCTCAAGAAACATATGAAAGAGTTTACCGATATGCTCACGACGTCCGAGAACAAGATTAAGGCGACGAATGAAGCGGCAGACTTGGGCGATAAGAACGTGGCGGCGGCGGTCGATCAAATGAAAGTCGTCGAGTCGTCCGTGAGCGAGACGTCCGGCGTCATTGCGCAACTCGGCGAAGAGTCCGACAAGATCGGCAAGATCGTCGACGCGATCGCGGCAATTTCGGATCAGACAAATCTCCTCGCGTTGAATGCGGCGATTGAGGCGGCGCGCGCGGGCGAGCATGGTCGCGGCTTTGCGGTCGTGGCTGATGAAGTGAGAAAACTCGCCGAGCAATCGCAACAATCCGCGCGGGAGATTTCGGAACTGATCGGATCGATCCAAGAAAAATCGCAAGATGCGGTGCGGTCGATGCAGGAAGGCGTCAATCAAGTCCGCACGGGCACCGAAGCCGTCAACGGCGGCGGGCAGGCCTTTAAGGAGATCGCCGAGATGGTTACGGAAGTTGCGGATAATTCGCGGCGTATGGGCTTGATTGTCAAGACGCTGGTCGGCAGTACGGACGAGATCAACAAGGCAGTCGAGAACATCAACGAAAAGAGTCGGCAGGTTGCGAGCGAATCGGAAACGGTTTCGGCGGCTTCGGAAGAGCAGAGCGCGACGATGCACGAGATCGCCGACGCAAGTCGTTCATTGGCAGTTCAAGCGCAACAGATGCAGGACGTCATTTCGAAGTTCAAAGTCTGAGAATGATTTGGAGTGAGAGCATTGGATTTCGGAGCAGATAATTCAATCGGCGAAGATTGCGGCGTGTTCGGAGTGTACGATCTCGACGGCGGTGATGTCGCCTCGACGATTTACTACGGACTTTACGCCTTGCAACATCGCGGTCAGGAAAGTGCGGGCATTGCCGTCACCAATACCTCCAACGGCAAAGACAACGTTTTATGCCACAAGGGACTCGGCAGAATCAATCAGGTTTTTCGCCGCGAGAACATCGAGAAGCTCAGCGGCAATCTCGGCATCGGGCACGTGCGCTATTCGACTGCCGGAGCTTCGACGCATGAAAACTCGCAACCGCTCGTCCTCGCTTACATCAAAGGCACTCTGATGCTCGCGCACAACGGCAATCTCGTCAACGCTCCGCAACTCCGACGCGAACTCGCCGCAAACGGCGCAATTTTTCAAACCACGATCGACACCGAAACGATCGCATATCACATCGCGCGCGAGCGCATCAACACTCGAAACGTGCAGGAAGCCGTCGTTCGAGCACTTCGCAAGGTCGAGGGCTCGTATTCGCTCGTCGTCGCCAGTCCGAGAAAATTGATCGGCGCGAGAGATCCGTTCGGCTTCCGCCCGCTCGTGCTCGGAAAAAAAGACAACGCTTACATCATCGCCTCCGAGACGTGCGCGCTTGAAACGGTCGATGCCGAGTTCATTCGCGATATCGAGCCGGGCGAAGTCGTAACGATCGATCAC
>CALGGX010000131.1 GCA_937916025.1 uncultured Selenomonadales bacterium | reverse complement strand
GAGCCGGCGCCGTTTTCGGAGATAATCGAGGCGGAGCAGGAGCGATTGGAGGGAGAAAAACCGCCGGAAGAAGTTCCGCTCATCATGTCGGATATAGGCGAAGAGGTTGAGCGCGAGCCGCGAGACAATGCGGCGAGCGAATTGCTGGCAGAGGCGATGAATTTGGCGTCTTCGGCGGAACCCGCGCCGCAAAGCGAACCGGAAACGCAATCGGTGCCGCTCCCGACAGAGTTGACGAATTTGACGGCAGCGGTTGAAACGCCCGCGCGGAGCGAGCAATTGACTTCGACACCGCCGCCGGTTACTCCGCCGGTAATGCCGCCGCCTCCGCCGCCGACCGCGAGCAATACCGTGACGTTGACGACGGAGCAATTGGCGCAAATGCAGGCGGCAATGGTCGCGCAGACGATGGCGCAATTTCAGATGACGCCGAATGTTCAGCCGCAACCGCAAGTCCAACCGTCGTCGAATGAACAGCCGAAGTCCGAAGCGGCAACGGCTGATGCTTCCGACAAAGCAAAAGAGGCGGATATCGAGGAAAAAACGGAAGCGGAGCGCGCCGGAGAAGAAAAAATCAAGCGTCTCGAAAATGAAATTGCGCAGATGAAGGCAATGCTCGCAAAAGTACTCGGGCGCGACGTCACGCGCGGAACCATGTCATTGCATGAAGCCTTGCGTCAACAGGAAGTCAACGAGGAAATTCTGAATGACATGGCGGTATCGGCAGGCGCGGGTGAAACACTCGCGGACAGTCAATCGATTGAAGCGCGAATGACGCTGGTGAATTATCTGCAGGCGAGCATGTTGTTCACGGAAGGGATCAAACTCAACCGGCACGGTGTAAGAATTGTGGCATTGCTCGGAACGACGGGCGTCGGCAAGACGACGACGCTCGCAAAAATCGCGGCGAAATTCGTGCTCGAACATCAAGTATCGGCGGCATTGATCACGGCGGATACTTACAGAATTTCGGCAGTCGAACAGCTTAGGACGTATTCGGATATACTCGGCTTGCCGCTCGAAATTGTCTACACGCCGGTCGAATTGTCAAAAGCGATCATGAAACATCGGACGAAGGATTTGATTTTGATCGACACGGCGGGGCGTTCGCAATACAATGACACGCAGTTGCGCGAATTGCAGGAATTGCTGTCGATCAATCAGCGCATCGAAAAGCATTTGGTATTAAGCGTGACGACAAAGCAATCGGACGCGCGCGACATCATTGAAAAATTCGCGGTATGCGAGCCGGATAAAGTGATTTTTACGAAATCGGATGAAACGAGTTCAATCGGCTTGATAATGAATTTGTTGGTGAAACAACAGCGACTCGGACTGTCATACTTGACGAACGGGCAAAGCGTGCCGGACGATATCATTGCGGCGACGCCGGACAGTTTGGCAGATTTGATACTCCGCACTTGAAACACTTTGACATTGGAAAATGCTTTTGATATAATCAACTGCCTATGATGTAAACAGTCTTCGGCTTCAATCATAAAAGGAGTGACAGCTTTAATGTTTAGTCCTGTTCAGGCCGGCAAGCGAACCAGGTACTCTTATGCCAGAATAAAAGAAGTAATGAATATGCCGCATTTGCTCGACATACAGCGCGACTCTTACAATTGGTTTTTGCGGGAAGGGCTCAATGAAATTCTGAAAGACATTTCGCCCATCACGGACTTTACCGGCAACCTCGAACTTTTTTTCAAGAGTTTCAAGCTCGGCGAACCGAAGTACTCGCTTGAGGAGTGCAAGGAACGCGATGTAACTTATGCCGCGCCGATTCGTGTCAACGTACAGCTTGTCAATCATGATCAAGGCGACGAAGTCAAAGAACAGGAAGTTTTTATGGGCGATTTTCCGCTGATGACGACGACGGGAACGTTCATCATCAACGGAGCCGAGCGCGTAATTGTCAGTCAATTGGTGCGCTCGCCCGGCGCGTATTACGGCGAGTCGATCGACACCAGCGGCAAAAAACTCTTCAATGCAACCGTCATTCCGAATCGCGGCGCATGGATTGAATTGGAATCCGATGCTTCCGATACCGTGTCCGTTCGCGTCGATCGCACCAGAAAAATGCCCGTAACGTATTTTCTCCGCGCGCTCAACATGTCCGCCGAAGAAATTGTCGATATGTTTGACGGCGACGAGAGAATTCGTCAGGCACTCGAGCACGACGGCGAAGTCGACTCTCGAGACAAAGCACTGTTGGAAATTTACCGCCGCTTGCGCCCGGGCGAACCGGCAACGGCGGAAAGTGCTCTTCAGATGCTCAATTCTCTTTTTTTTGATCCGAAACGTTACGATTTGGCAACGGTCGGACGCTATAAAGTCACGAAAAAACTCGGTTGGAAACGTCGTTTGCTCGGAAAAGTGCTCGCCGAACCGATTATCGATCGCGAAACCGGCGAGATTTTGTTGAATGTCGATGAGACGATCACCGAATCGATGTTGAATGCGATCGACGACGAGCGCGAGCCGTATATTTTCGATCTGAAGCCGGATAAAGCTCGGCGCGGCTACATGACGCCGATCAAAATCAAAATCAAAACGCCTGAAGACAAGGTTGTTACGATGCTGTGCTCGCCGAAGCTCGACATTCACGACAATCGGACGGTGTGTCTGGCGGATATTCTTGCGTCGATCAGCTATATGTACAATCTGATTGACGGCGTCGGATTTACGGACGACATCGATCATCTCGGCAATCGCCGCGTCCGCGCGGTCGGAGAATTGTTGCAAAATCAGTATCGGATCGGCTTGGCGCGCATGGAACGCGTCGTTCGCGAGCGCATGACAATTCAGGATTCGGATATCATCACGCCGCAAATTCCTTCATTGCGGCAACCACGGGGCGAATGTTGATCAGAGATCGG
>CALGGX010000130.1 GCA_937916025.1 uncultured Selenomonadales bacterium | reverse complement strand
TCCCTACACGACGCTCTTCCGATCTGAACGTCATTCTTTCGATTGACGCATGATCTTGTAAAAATTGTTGATGTCGATGAATTTCACTCTGATGAATCGGATCAGGCTGACGAGTTTGCGATGAAGTGTGACGCCGATCAATTCGCCGATCTTGTCAAAGATCATGCGTATGACGACGAAGAGCAACAGCGAGATTTTGAAGCCCATGATCGTCAAGGCGATGCCGCCGAAGATCGGCAACAGCAGGATCATGGCGAGTTTGATCATGATGAACGAGCAGGTTACGGCGACGATTGAGCGGCTCAATCGGATCAACAATTGCGTATTCGCGCGCGCCCATGCCGTCAAGTCTTCGTAAGCGAGCCGCGGATGTCGAACGCAACGGATCAAAAACGCACCCGCGCGGCGTCCGTAAAACTGAATTGCTTCGCCGAGTTTTTGCAGTAGTTTGTTGATATCGGTCGGGATGTTGGTGATGATGTTGATCATGTTTGCCGCGCTGAAATCGGTGACGAAACTCCGCATTGCGCCGAATGCGCCGCCGGCAATCTTGCCGACCGAGCCGGCGATGTTGTCCGGCACCGGAAGCGCGGGAATGAACGCCGCGACGATGTAGAGTATGATGGCGACGACGCGTCCGATGGCGAGTCCGAGGAAGTATTTGATCACGACGTCGGGGTGGCGTCGAAACGCGGCGGGCAAGTTCCGAAACCGGCTCGGAACGCGTTTCATGACCTTGCCTTTGAGTTTTGCTTCTTCCTCCGCGATTCTGATTGCGCGCTCGTTTTCGTATTCGATGCGTTGCGTCAGATTGATCATCTGCGCAAAAGCATTTGCGAGTGCTTTTTCGCTGTGTTTCTTTGCTTGCGAATATCTCTCGTCGAATGACATTGTCGTCTTCATCATCTGCTGAAAATTGTCGTGTATCTTCGTTGTCTTCATTATTTGCAACAGTGCGCGTTCCTTATCGTCCATCAACACTCACCTCCGATCAACATTCAATCAAAATCGCCTGCCCGACTCCTCCCGCGCCGGCAATCGACAGCAAGCCGAGCCCGCCGCCGTCTGTTTCGAGCGCGCGGATCAAATGCAAGAGCAGGATCGCGCCGCTCGCTCCGTACGGATGTCCGTACGCCAATGCTCCGCCCAACCGGTTGTATCGCTCGACGAGCGTCGGATGCGCGCGTTCAAACATTACATCGATAACCGCAAACGCTTCGTTAAATTCAATCGCCCGCAATTCTTCCCAACGGCGGTTGTTTTTTTGCAACAAAAAATCGGCAGTGTCAAGTGCGCCGCGCGGACTCTCACGCGGCTCGCCGCAACACGATGCTGCCGTCAATATTTTTGCAATCGGCTTCAAAGCAAACCGATCGCGGAAGTCTTCAGAGATCAAAATCGCAAACGCCGCGCCGTCATTAATTCGACAGGCATTGCCCGCCGAAGTGATCGTGCCTTTGCCGAGCGGAAGCGGCGCGCGATCCAATAACCGATGCTCGAGACGCTCGCGAATGCCGTTGTCGACATTCCAACCGTCGATCGGAACTATAGCCGAGATCAGTCGATCTCGAGCTCGAGCCGCGCGGCGATGACTTTCGATCGCCCAATCGTCGAGCTCGCGCTTGGAAATATTTTCGGCACGGGCGACGCGTTCCGCGCCTTCGAGCATGGCGGTCGGAGAAAGTGTATCGGGCGAAAATTGCGCGGTGTAATAGCCGCCGTCGATGCCGTCCGCCTTCGATTGTGCCCGACGCGCGTCGTTTCGATGATACACTCGGAGCGGCTGAAGTGAAGCACTTTCTGCGCCGCCGACAATAATGCAATCGGCGAGCCCGCATGCGAGCTTCGAGAAAGCAAGCGAAATTGCGGCGGCTCCCGAGGCGCATTGCATGTCGACAGTCAACGCCGGAACATCGAGCCCGGCAGTCAAAGTCGTCAAGCGCGCGAGGTTTCCGCCGGTGCCGACGGCATTTCCCATGATCACTTCGTCGATCGGAATTTCGCTCGGAAGTTCCGCGCGGAGTTCGGAAATGACATGCGCGCCGAGTTCTTCCGGGCGAATGAATTTGAATTTGCCGCCGACAGTGACGATTGCCGTCCGCCGCGCGTTGAGCACATACACTTTTCTCACGGCAATCGCCTCCTCCGATCAATCGCCGATGATCTTTACTCCCGTTACGCGAGACAATTCTTCGGTCGTCAACATGATTCTTGCAATCGAAAAATGCATCGGATGCCGCCCGACTTCGCGATATATGATCTCGACCGGAAAATCCACCATGTGCGACAACGCTTCCTCCAGCGTCATGCCCTTACGCGCCGTCAACGTAACCTTCGCCACGAAATTAAAACTCTGTTGATGCTCGAGAACCAACGCCTCGAAGTAATCATCTTCGCGCGGATATCCTTCGCGCTCCGCCTTGCCGCGCACCGCAATCCCGTCATACTGCTCGAAAGGCAGCTGCGGCTTGACGATCGCATCGACGATCAACGCCGATTGCTTGCCTTCATTTCTGAATTCAACCGTCGTCGACAGAGTGATCGAATGCGCGTCGCGCGACTCGACTCGAAATTCCGATCGCTTATCCAATTTCGGAACGACAATTTCCGTGCCGCGCCGTATGAGATAAAATCGCACCGCGAAATAAACAAACAATGTCGACAGAATGAGGTAATCATACCATGCCAAATCCAATTGCACACACTCCTATTTCAACTGCAGAAATTTTTCGTAAAACTTGTCGGGAACGCGAATGAGCTTGCCGGTCTCGATGTCGGTGAAAACATTCAGCGAATGCCCCGTGACGAGAGTCGTCCCGTCGCGCCGAATGACGTAATCGAAAACGAGTTTGACTTTCGTCAGCTCGACGGCGGTCGTCTCAATCTCGATCAGATCGTCGTAATGCGCCGGCGACCGGAACTTCGCGTCAATTTCGGTGATCGGAAACAAAATGCCGTCGTCGATCAACTCGCCGAGCGTAACTCCGATTGCTCGGAGATATTCGACGCGCCCGATCTCGAACCAGCGAAAATAATTTGCATGATGAACGACGCCCATCTGATCCGTTTCATAAAAATGAACGCGATGAGTTGCCTTGACTGACAAACAGATCTCTCCTTCGGAAAAAAATTTTTTTCGATACGCTCGAAGTCTAAAGCAAGCCCGCCGCATTGTCAAGTGTTTCAACATCTTGCAGGCGGCGCGAAAAAATTGTACAATGACTCAAAATCGGAGAGGAGGAAACGGTTGGATGGAGTTTGAAAAATGGCATGGTTGCGGCAATGATTTTGTTTTGATCAATCGTTTCGACGACGACTCGATTGACGGGCTCGACTTCAAACGCATCTGCGATCGACACTTCGGCGTCGGAGCGGACGGCGTGATTTTGCTCTTGCCTTCAAAAGTCGCGGACGTGCGCATTCAAATGTTTAATCCGGACGGTTCGGAAGCGGAGATGTGCGGCAACGGCATTCGTTGTTTCACGAAATATCTGCTCGAGCATTCGATTGTCGACGCGAAGCAAATTCCGATCGAAACGGGCGCGGGCATTTTGACGGTCGAGCTCGTCGGCGATAATGTCAAAGTCGACATGGGCGAGCCGATCCTTGAAGGCA
>CALGGX010000129.1 GCA_937916025.1 uncultured Selenomonadales bacterium | reverse complement strand
ACATTCAGAATATATATTGTTATTATATCATATTTGAATGACAATGACAAACGAATTAAATTTAGCGTCTTTTTGTTGAAGAAAATTTTTCTCTTTGATTTAATTTTCTGCAAATTTGTGGTAAACTATTTACGAGGTGAGGCGAGATGTCAAACAATATCAATTTGATTAAATTCAACACCGATATAGGCTCCATTAAGCCCGAAAATATCATTCACACTGAAAATAACTGTCCGTTTTGCGATGTCGAACATTTGACGGGCATCATCGACACGGACGACGACATCATTCTGCTCGAGAACAAATACAACGTCGTCGTCGGCGCGGATCAATTTGTGTTGATTGAAGGGCGCGAGTGCTCGGCGGACATGCCGGACTACACTCTCGAGCACATGGTGCGGCTGTTGCGATTGGCGATCAAACATTGGCGACGCCTGCTCGATTGCGGGCGATACGAAGACGTTTTGTTTTTCAAAAATTACGGTCCGTTGTCGGGCGGCACGATTAAACATCCGCACATGCAATTGGTCGGCTTTCCGAAACTCCGCGCGGAGCTGTTGTTTGATCCGATCGAGTTGCAGGGCATTGAGATCAAAAAAAAGGACGGCGTCGAGCTGAATGTCTCGACGTGTCCTCGAGTGGGTTTCGGAGAATTGAATGTGATCTCGGAGTTCGGCGCGCCGCTCGAGCCGCTCGCGCGGTTCATTCAAATCGGCGTGCATTACCTGACGCATCACTTCAGAAAAAATTTGACGAGCTACAACATTTTCTTCTATCATCGCGGCGAAAATTTCTATGCGAAGGTGATGCCGCGCTTTGCAACTTCGCCGTATTTCGTCGGCTACAACATTCGCTTCCGACCGAACAACATCGAGCGCATTGCCGGGGAAGTCAGGCAATTATATTTCTGAACTCGAATTTCGGAAAATCATGTTGAAGGCGCGCTACGCAATCGGAGCAGAATTTTTCCGCGCGCATCGGCTCGTCTCGCAATTGCCGTTTCGCGCCCCAGACATGAGTGAAGTACTTTTGCCGACCGCCGAACAGTTCCCCGAGCGAAGACAATTCATGCACCGGAACATTCATCAGCCGCGCGCACATTGCCAACCATCGTTGCTCGGCAAAAACCATGTACGGCAAGCCGCCGCCGTCCGCCGCGCGCATGAACTCGAATGCAAACTCGCAATATCGCCGCACGAATTTTTTCGAGCCGAAGTATGCAAACGCGGTGTTGCAAGCCTTTACATTCCAATCGAGCGCGTCCGGCAATCGAAAGCCGTCTTTGAATCGAAAGAACTCCGACGGCGGGTAAACGTCATTGCCGATCTGCTCGAAGTGAATGACGGCGATATCCGATCGATACGGCGAGAAGTCGAGCGGCTGCCACACGATGAAGTCAAGATCGATCATCACGCAAGGGCATTGTTGACGACTCAACGCCAAGAGTTTCGCGCCCGCCCAGAATGTCTTTTCATCAATGCCGAGTTCGGAAATGCCATCGAGCGACGCGTCGAGCTCGTCGTAAATATCGGCAATGTCGAGCGAGCGAATATACTCCTCGCCGCGCCGATCGGTGACGAGTTTGATCGCGCCGTTGTGTTTCTTCCATTCGAGTGCGGATAAGATCATCGTCAACAACTCGAACCTCGGCATCGAAAAATGCTCGCCGCGCGTCCTTAATGTGTGGAATGCATTCATCATGAGCCGAACTCGGTTGCGAGATTTGATTTGAATGCGGCGATCAACTCGAGACCGTAGCCCGCGTCTCCCGAGCCGGACGTTTGACTTGCAAATTCGTCGACCGATTTCATGGACGGCTTATCCGTCGACAGAATGAGCAGTTTGCCGCACGCTTCCGTCATTAAATACAACACTTTGATCGCGGCGTCGGAACCTTCGGTGCCGAAGTCGGCATAGATCAACTGTTTGCGAGACTCGATCTCAAACATCCGCGCGGCATTTTCGGCGTTGACGAAGACGCAGAAAAACTTGTTGCTCGCGAATTTTTTTATTGGCTTGATGAAATCGATGCGCCAACGCGGATGCAACTCGAAAATGTTTCGCGTGATGTCGAAATCAGCCTTGTCGAGCAGTACTTCGCCGACGACGATGCCGCGCATTTCTTCCGAACGCCGCTCGAATGACGCAAAACTCTCGAAGGGATCGCGCCCCTGCAGAAACGCATACAACTCGCGTCGCTGAAGTTCGGCATCGAGCGCGAGCCGCCGTCCGAGTACGAATTTGATGTTCTCCGAACGCTCGAGAGTAAGTTGCGCGGGCGTGAGATATTGCAGATACAGCGTGAGGTTTTTGAGAATGATGTCAGCCTCGTCAAAATTGATCGGCTGTCGACTTACGATGTTGATGATCGCGTTGTCTCGACCAATGTATGTGATTGAATGTTTGTGGAGCGGAATTTGAAACTCGCCGCCGCAGAGATAAATGACCGAACCGGAATTTTTTCCGAACAGATCGCGCAATTGCGTTTGCGTCTCGACGATCGATCCGTCGGGATCGCCGGCGTCGGGATTGATGTAAAGCAGTTTTCGGCGATGACGGGCAACTGCGCGCTCGATCGCCCGCGTGTCGTACTCGGAAAGGCTCATCAGATCGATGCCGAGCTCGCCGCAAAGCACAAAGCGAAGTTCGTCGCCGTCGAGTTCGTTGACGCGCTCCGATTTGAGTTGATGCGCCTGCTCGTAATAAAAACGCTCGACAAGCCAAGCCTGCAGAGCATTTTCTCTTGCCGCCGTTACGAGCATCCCGAGATCGACATTGGCGAGCAATTCCGTAAGATTGTTGTATCGATTAAAAAAATTGTTCATTGCGCAATCAGAGAACCTCGAGCACGTCTTCAACCGCGCGGCGGTCTGCATGGCGCGGAGAAGGTTTTGCGTCTTCGGCGGCATAACCGATCGGGAACAGCGCGATCATCTCGAATTCTTTCATTTGCGGAAACAGCTCTTGCAATTTCGGCGCGTCGAAATATCCGACCCATGTCGAAGCAAGCCCTTCGGCTTCAATCGCGAGCATGATATGCGTGCTAATGATCGCGCCGTCGATCTCGCCGTAATTTTTTTGATCGAACGGCCGAGTGAAGGCGTCTGATTTTTTTACTCCGACTGCCAGCACAATCTTTGCGCCGAAGGTGAAGTGCGTCGTCTCTTTGAGTTTCTCCATTGCTTCTTCGGATTTGAAAAGCCAGAGTTTGTAAGGCTGATTGTTTTTAGCGGTCGGTGCTGCAATCGCCGCCGCGATGATCCGATCAATCTTCTCCGGTTCGACCGGCTTGTCGGCAATCTTCCGGCACGAATAACGCGATTTAACCAATTGCAAAAAATCCATTGATAATCCTCCTCGAAAAATTCTACTTGACGTACTCTCCTCTGATGTCCTCGAGCGGCGGATCGATCGGATAAATGCCGCCGAAACACGCCGTGCAGATCGGCAAGCCGCCCGCCATCTCGCTTAAACATTCGATCGGAAGGTAGCCGAGCGAGTCCGCGCCGATAAGCTCGCGAATTTCTTCAACCGTCCGATTATGGGCGATCAATTGATCTTCCGACGGAATGTCGACGCCGAAATAGCACGGATGTTTGAACGGCGGACTCGACACGCGCATGTGTACTTCCTTCGCGCCCGCCTTCCGAAGCATCGTCACGATCTGATCGGACGTCGTGCCGCGCACGATCGAGTCGTCGATCATCACGATGCGTTTGCCTTCAACCATCTCGCGCAGGACGTTGAGTTTCACTTTGACGCTCTGAATGCGCATCGATTGTTGCGGTTTGATGAAAGTTCTGCCGACGTAAGTGTTTTTGGTAAAAGCAATGCCGTAAGGAATGCCCGATTCCATTGCGAAGCCGAGCGCGGCCATGTTGCCGGATTCGGGAACGCCGACGACGAGATCGGCATCGACGGGATGAGTTTTCGCAAGCAGGCGTCCGGCAATGATCCGAGAACGCGTAACATCCATGCCGTCAAAAAAGGTATCGGGGCGGCAGAAGTAAATGTACTCGAAAATGCAGCGCGCGGTTTGAAAACGCGGACGTACGAGATCGAGATTGGACTCGACATTGCCGTCGTGATCGATCGTGACCACCTCGCCCGGCTCGATGTCGCGAATGAACTCCGCGTCGACTGTTTCGAGCGCGCAAGTTTCCGAGGCAATGATATACGCGTTGTCTTTTTTTCCGAGCACGAGCGGGCGGAATCCGAATGGATCGCGCGCGCCGATCAATTTGCGCGGGCTGGCGACGACGAGCGAATACGAGCCCTTGACTTTTCGCAATGCTCGAACGACCGCATCCTGAACATTGAGAGTGTTGATGCGCTCGCGCGCAATGTGATAAGCGATTGTTTCCGTATCGATGGTGGTCTGAAAGATCGCGCCGTTTTCGGCGAGTTCCCGTCGGAGTTGCGGCGCATTGACGAGATTGCCGTTATGCGCGAGCATCAGCGTGCCTTTGACGTAAGCGAGCACCAGCGGTTGCGAGTTTTCATGCGTCGAGGCTCCGGCGGTTGAATATCGGACGTGACCGACGCCGAGATTGCCGTTAAGTTGCTCGATATTTTTGCGCCGAAAGACTTGGTTTATTCTGCCGAGTCCTTTATGACACAACACATTGTCTTTGCCGTTGGAGGTATTGGTTACAGCGATGCCTGCACTTTCCTGACCGCGATGTTGCAATGCGTAAAGTCCGTAATAAATTGTCGAGGCGACGTCGCCGCCGTCGAGATCATACATTCCGAACACTCCGCATTCTTCACCGATTGAAATGTCTGCTGCGAAATCCAATGTTCTCACCCCAATTCAAAGTATTTTATTCCGTCTGCCGAAGGGAGGAAAAAGCGCGCCTCTGAGAGGAACGACGCGCTTTTTTATTGCGCCCGCTCGCGTTGACGACCGCGCCGTTTAATCTCCGAAATCTCGCGTCGGCGTGCGGCAACTTATATCGTACCCTCCCTCTCTTTTATCTCTTAAATCTTGAATCTCGCAATGACGCCCTGCATCTGTTGCGCCTGCTCCGCCAACGAACGGCTCGCATCCGCAATCTCATGCATGGTTGCACTCTGCTCTTCCGAAGCCGCCGAAACCGTTTCCGAATCGCTCGCAACCTGCCGACTCTT
>CALGGX010000128.1 GCA_937916025.1 uncultured Selenomonadales bacterium | reverse complement strand
ATAGTAATCGTCACGCTCGTCTTTCAGAGTATCGCGCAAGCGAGTGCAGAGCTCATCCTGCACTTCGTTTCCGCGCAACATATTCTTGAGAAATTCATCATCGAGCTCGTAGGGCGGATTGTTCGCCGCGTCGAAATTTCTCTGCTCGTAATTGTCGGCAAACGCGTCAACCAATTTACCGCAGTAATATTTCAACAGCCCCGGGTAATAATTCGCCTGCACGAAAATGCTCCGAAGCAATTCGATATCCGGAACTCTCATGCCCAAAAAACTCAACGGCTCCGCCACAAAACGCGCGGCTTCTTCGAGCGTGAACGGCTTGAGGTTGACTCCGGCGTCGGTATTCAACGAGCCGTGATGCGCCGTAAGTATGAATTTAAATCGCCCGCCAAATTCGTTGCGCAATCGATCAAACGCTTCGAGCTCCGTGCCTTTGATCGATGCAAACGTCTTGTTGAGATCAAGCAGAAGGATCAATTGCTTCACGTCGTCGGAATGCAATTGATTCTCGAGCTCCGCGCGGAGTTTTTGACAATCGGCAACGGCATCGAGCTTCCGAACGAATTTGCCTTCAGCCGGTCGATGCTCCAAGCGTTCGATCTGCTCGAGCAAGGCAGTTTTGCCGATTTGACGCCCGCCGATAAGAAATGTTGCGCCGTTCATGTCGCGAAGTTGCTCCAATTCCTTCTCGCGACCGACGAACAGCGACGAATTTTTTGCGCTGTAAGGATTGATATTCGCAAACGGCAGTGCCGTCTTCATCAATTTCTCCCGCCGCGCCGAAAGCTCAAATCTCGTCAAATACACAGCCGATACCCGATCGATGATCAAGATGTTTTTCAGCTCCGCGCGGAATTTAAGCAATTGCGCGAGCTTGCGGCGATCGGCGAGACTCAGTGCCGAGTTAATCACGCAAATTATTCGCTCCGACTGCACTTGCCCGAGCACGTCGAGGATGCCTTCGACCGTCAAACTGTAAGCAATGCAAACGAGATCGAGCGCGCCGTCCGCACCGGCGTTAAATATCGGAAAAATCCCCGCACCGAACGACATGCGAAAATGCCAATGCCCTGACGCGAGTGTCTTCGTTTCTTCGAGATGCACGCCGCTGATCGACAATTGCTCGAGCAGAATGAGCACCGCCGCTTCCGCCTCCGAACGCAATTTGCTCGACGCTCTCTGCCAGGCACGCGCAAAATCTCCGAGCCCGCTCTAATTAAAATCGCGCTTCATGCCGATGAATATCTTCTCTATAGACTCGTTCTTGTTCTTGACGCAGACGTTGAAGATCGCCTCGTAATTCTGCAGAAAATCTTCGAGCACGTCATTGACATATTGATTGCCGACAGACGCCGCGAGTTGCTCTCGAAAGTAATCCTCCGCGACGTTGAGCCGCCCCCGATTGAGCAATTCATTCACGACAATCAATTTTTTGCTGTCATTCGGCTTCAACTCGGGCGCAAGTATATCCGTCGCCATGCGCATCAAATTGTTGTATTCCCGCGTGCTTTGCGTAATGCCGATGTCGATCGCCGCTATGAAACGCTCGAACAGTCCGGCGTTCTTCGTCTCGCTGAAGTGCGCCTTCGCCGCTTCGACCGCCGTGGTGTAATACTCCGCGTCATTGGCATTGATCAGCCGCGAGTAATGCCGCGCGAGCGCGAGTCGATCGAGAAAGCCGCGATGCAACATGTCAATTCGACGCCCGACTTGATTGCCGACCGCCTCGTTTATCTGCTTCAACTCTTCCTCGGTGCGGTTGATGTATTTGCGATAATTCTGCTCGAGTTGCGTCAGCACGCCCAGATCGTACGAGCGCACAGCAGTTTTATACGCCGCCGTCACCGCATCTTCGAGCGAAGCATTCCCGAGTTCATGTTCGTAAGCGAAGGCGCGACACAGCAACGAATACCACGCCGAACCGAGATTGTCGTTCAGAGGCGTGAGCGTCTTCGACAGCTCGATGTATTTCGCTCCGAGCAAACACTCGCGGTAGAAAGGCGGCGTCTCGCGTGCTTCGATCGTCGACAGCATTTTCTTGATCGACATAAACAGCACCGCCGGTCCCAGTGAATTGAGCTCGATTTCCGCGCGGTTGGCATTGAACTCGTCGAGGATGTCTTTCAAGATGCCGATCACTTCCTGTACCGCCGCCGGCGATTCAGTCAAATGCCCGATCGAGTCGAGTTGCCGCTTTGCGAGCGCGTAAGTCAACAACGCCTTCAACGCCTTGACCAGCGCGTTTGTTTGTGCGGTGCGCTCGACGCCCACGAATTTTTCGCTCTTATGCGATTCGACCTTGATATTATCCCAAATCTCGTCGAGATAAGCCCCGACCTTCTGCAACGAAAACAGCTCGTCCGTGATCGGAACGCTCCCGACGCGCGCAAAGTCGTCTTCAGAGATGAAACGGCGGCAGAAATTAATTATCTGCTCGGGTGTCACGCTCTCGACCATGAGCAGTTGCTTGACATAGCCGTCGGTGTCGTAGAGCTGATAGATCAAGCCCTTCACGCGCGGATGCCTTATCTGCCGACGAATGCTCGCCTCCGCGCGTTGACGCATCGTCTTTACCTGCTCCATTGCCGAATCGAATTGCGCCTGTACGCCGCTGTGGTCGATGTGTAACGACGCCGCAAACGGCAGGTTCGTCTGCTCGGTGAAGGTCTTAAAC
>CALGGX010000127.1 GCA_937916025.1 uncultured Selenomonadales bacterium | reverse complement strand
GCGGCTCCGTCACTGTCACTGCTTCGGCGCAATACGGCGCGGGCATCGGCAGCGGCAACGGCTCCAATGCCGCGATCGGCGCACTCTCGATAGGCGGGTCGGCAATCGTCACTGCTTCGTCGAGCCAAGCCGCAGGCATCGGCGCGGGTAAAAACGCCTCGGCGGGCACGATCACCTACGGCACCAACACCACTGTCACCAACAAAGACACCGTCATCGGCGACGATCAAAAGACCGTCAACGTCACCGCCGACAGTATCCTCGCGCAGACCAATCCCGGCTGCGAGTGGACGGAGCTCACCGACGGCTCCTCGACGTACTTCAAAGTCGAAAAGACCGTCGGCTATCAACTCTCCAATGATCAAAAAACGATCTCGTATTCGGAGGCGGAGGGCACCGATCAATTCACGCTGAGCGGTATCACGTCGACGGAAGGCATCACGGTCGAGAGAGGCGTCGTAACGATCAACGCCGCAAATCTCGTCGACAGCCCGACGGTTGAAACGACTGTCGAACTCACTGTCGCCGAAGGCGTCACTACCGATTACACGCTGGCACTTGCCGACGACATTTCCGCGTCTGCTTCGACCGATGCTCACTTCGACGGCAACACTTACAAATCGGCGAGCAATACTGCGGGTTATGCTTTGTCGACCGATAAAAAGACGATTACTTACACGGCGGCGGTTTCAGAATCCGATCTGTTCACGTTGAGCGGCGTATCGAAGACCGAAGGCATTACCGTCAATAACGGCGTCGTCACCGTTGCCGCCGATAATCTCAACGGTGAAGATATTTCGATCACAGGCGACGGCTATACACTGGCGTTGGCAAGCGGCATCGACGCACCGCAAACGACGGCGGCGGCATTCATTGGCTTTGAATACAAATCATCGTATGTGTCGACGGCGGGCTATACTCTCGCGGCTGACAGTAAGTCAATCACGTACACGGCAACGAGTAGTCCGAGCACGTTGTTCACTCTCGCGGGCGTAAAATCCACCGACGGCATCACTGTCGAGAACGGCGTCGTCACTATCAACGCAGACAATCTCAATGCCGCAAACGTTTCGATCACAAGGGAAGGCTATACGTTGGCGTTGGCAAGCGGCATCAATCCTTCGCAATCGACTGCCGCTCACTTCGACGGCAATACTTACAAATCGGCAAGTAATACGGCGGGCTATGCTTTATCGACTGATAATAAGTCCATCAATTATACTGCGGCGGTTGCTGAGACCGATCTCTTTACGCTGAGCGGAGTGAAATCGACCGACGGCATAACTGTCGAGAACGGCGTCGTCACCGTCAACACCGATAATCTCAACGGCGAAAACGTGTCGATCACAGGCGACGGATATACTCTGGCATTGACGGACGGTATCTCCTCCCCGCAAACGACTGCCGCGCATTTCGACGGCAACGTTTATAAATCGGCAAGTAATACAGCGGGTTACACTTTGGCGGCTGACAGTAAATCGATCTCTTACACTGCGGCAGTCGACGCAACCGATCTCTTTACCCTGTCGGGCGTGGCGAATACCAACGGCATTAACGTCGACGAAACAAACAAAACCGTCATGATCGCCGCGTCCAATCTAAACTCGACGGACGTATCCATCACGGGCGAGGGCTATACACTGGCGTTGGCGAGCGATATTTCCGCGCCTTCAACCGTTGCTGCTCACTTCTCCGATATCAAAAACAATCAAACCGTGTACATTTCCGACGGCAACAGCGCGGGTTATTCGCTTTCGGGCGATGGCAAATCCATTTCTTATATTGCCGAACACATTGCAACCGATATGTTCACGATCGGCGGTCTGACTGACACCGTCGGGATCACCGTCACCGACAACGCTCTTGCTTTCGATTCCAATGCCTTCAACATTACTGCCGATGTGCATATCACGGGTCTTGACGCCGACACTCATTACACCGTCGACGGCACGGAATATACTTGGTCGGATATCGATGGCAATACTGTTGACGTAGAATTTAATCTTTGGACGCAACTCGATGAAAAGACTTTCGCCTTCAATGAGGCAGTAACAGTCTCGGGCGTCAACGCGGAGAATGAGACGGAGCTGCCCGATCGGATCAAAGTGATCAACGGCGTGCTTAATTTCGTCGATACCGTTGCCGCCGACGATTACAACATTCATGTCAAGTACGCCGACAACTCGAGTAATGTAAGCGTGGCGGGCGTAGAGTACGCTTTGATCAATGGCGATTTCGATTCGACAAACGGCTATGAACTCGCGCATACTCCGCAGACCCTGTCCGGCATAATATTCGACGGTGCAACATTCGTATTCAGCGATGGCATTCATACGCTCGATCCGTCGGAGAATAATGAACTGCTCGGATATTCGACGGTCGAAGGCGGTTTGATGATCGGCTCAACGGTTGATGGAGTGTCGATAAGCGTAGGAGGCGGCTCATTGGCGTTGTTCGGCGGCGATTCGGTAGTGGGAATGCTCAATGCCGGAGACGTATGGCAAGGCGGCGCGATAGCAGTTGATGCAAATGAGCTTGATGCTTGGACGTACGACGGCGATGTGATCAAACTGTCGGAAGAAAAATTGGAGATTGACGGCTTCACGCCGACTGCCGATACTTCAATAGTGATCGATGGCAACGTCATGACAATTAAGGGAGTAGCGTTATCGCCCGAAGAGTTGATGATAGACGGAGCAAAAGTGAGAGGCAATGCCGATAAGGCGGGCAACGGCACCGATGGTTATGTGATCACAAAAGAAGAAGTCGGCTGGACGTATGGCGAAGATGGCGATTCTGATTCTGACAGCGATTCCAATTTTGACTCCGACTCCGATTCCGATAGCGATTCCGATTCCGATAGCGATTCCGATTCAGATTCAGATTCCGACTCTGACAGCAATTCTAATACTGACAGCAATTCCAATTCTGACAGCGATTCCAATTTTGACTCCGACTCCGATTCCGATAGCGACTCCGATTCCGATAGCGATTCCGATAGCGATTCCGATTCAGATTCAGACAGCGATGATGATTCCGACAGCGATGATGATTCCGACAGCGACACGGATTCCGACAGCGACACGGATTCCGACAGCGACACGGATTCCGACAGCGATGATGATTCCGATAGCGACACGGATTCCGGCAGCGACACGGATTCCGACAGCGACACGGATTCCGGCAGCGACACGGATTCCGACAGCGACACGGATTCCGACAGCGACACGGATTCCGATAGCGACGCTGATTCCGATGCAGACGCTGATTCCGATGCCGATGCTGACACCGACGCTGATGCTGACACCGACGCCGATTTCGATGCCGATTCCGATTCAGAGATTGCCAATATTATTGATGAAATTTTGAGCGATAATACGGTTGAGTTTGAAGAGATCATCGTTGCTGTAAACGATGGCACCGTCGACGCCGCCGATATCTCCAATAACTCTTCCTTCAACCTGAACGGCGATGTCTCACTCGACATGTCAAACTCTACTTCGGTAATCAAAACGACTTTAACGGACGGCAATCAATCACTTACATTTAATAACGAGGGCGGCAATATCGCTGTAGTCGATTCGGACGCTGTCGGAGAAAAAGAAATTACCCTCGGCGACGGCGGAGATATTGTTGTCATCGGCACGACAAGCGCGACGGTAAATATTACGGCAGGTAAAGGGCAAGACACCATAGTTACCGGCGGTCAAAGTGTCAATGTAAATTTGTCTGTCGGCGGATCTGCCATAATTCAACCGATCTCCGTCGCAAACATCAATATCGAAGGCTACGATCACAACAGCGGTACCGGCATTCAGCTCACCGACTCCAACGTGATTGACCTTATCGTCAACAAAAACATATCTTTCAATGACAATACAATTAATTTGAATAGCGGCGGCACGATCACAATTGAAGAAACCACTCGGGAGGATGCTTCCGGCAGCAGTGCGGTCAACTCTCTACAACTCCGCCGGATTGATGACGAAGGTATGGTATACTCATAAAATCAGTGACGATATTGATCTCGCCGCATATTCGACAAACAACGTTATGGTCTCCAACCACAACAATTCCACACTTACGGGCGGCGCGGGCAATGATACATTCGTCAGCGGCACAAGCGGTGTGATCGCGCTCGGTACAGGCAACAATGCGCTCTATCTCGACGAAATCGCCGTCGGCGATACCAGGCTCATTCAATTCGACGACGCAAACTCTCAGTCCGACTCCGCGCGGAGCAACAACACTTTCCACGGCTATAATCCGATGACTGATTTTCTCGTCACAGACTCAGAGGGTTTATCCAAACAATCGGTGGTGTTCAGCGACGGAGCCGTTAAAATAAAGACCGGCAACACCATCAACACCTTCGTTTTTGACGACACTTCAAACGAGCTCCAAGACAGTGCGGCACTCGATGATATTCTCGATATTTCGCTCGATGATATTATCAACAAGTCCGACGGCGAAGTCGATTTTGCATTGGACGATGCGCAATCGAACATGCAATCGAACGGTGCACTCGCCGACGGTAATTCCAAATCCGAGTATAAATCCGTCATCGAGAAGAGATACAAACAAAAGTAATTCCTCCGATCGCGCGAGCGTTTGATCAAAAAAAATGGAGCATCGTTATGCGCGATGCTCCTTATTTTTACCTACATTTTTTTTTGTAATGAAAAACGCCGCTTCATCGACGGCGTTTGAAATTTCATATGTGGTGGGCAGGGATGGATTCGAACCATCGTACGCTCTCGCGGCCAGATTTACAGTCTGGTGCCTTTAACCACTCGACCACCTACCCGATTTGAGCGGCTTGACCGCTCGGAGTGCTTGTTTCAACACTCGAGTCCGCCTAATCATCATGTGCGTCAATGTGATATGATACAATGAATGATTCCTAAACGCTGCGGACTTTGACAAACTCGCCATGCGATTCCGCAATCAACAGCATCTGCTTCATTGCTGAAGTCTTACAATGCCTCCCGCGCCGGTCGTTGCCCCAACCGGTTTCGATTTTTTCATTTCTGGTGACCTTGGAGGGATTCGAACCCCCGACCTTCTGGTTCGTAGCCAGACGCTCTAATCCAACTGGGCTACAAGGCCTTGCGATATATAGACAAGCTGGTGGATCCGGCAGGACTCGAACCTGCGACCGATCGGTTATGAGCCGACTGCTCTAACCAACTGAGCTACAGATCCTTCAGAACCTGACGGTCTGAACCAACTGTACCGTCAAAGAAATTGGAGCGGACAACGAGGCTCGAACTCGCTACCTCAACCTTGGCAAGGTTGCGCTCTACCGGATGAGCTACGTCCGCGTGCCGATTGACGAGCGTCATTTTAACCGCTCGCGTTTCATTTGTCAAGCCCTTCGATCAAAAAATTTTTTCGCGTGCAAATTTCGCTCGAGATGCCGTAAATTGTTTGAAAATTTTTCTTGCATTTCATTCGAGAACTGATATAATCAAATCACAGTGATAAAACACTGCCGTTTAATCAGTATCGTTTTGAATAGGGGGATTGTTCAATGGCATGCTCTAAGATCGAAAAAATTATCGCTCGTGAAATTCTTGATTCGCGCGGCAATCCGACAGTCGAAGTCGACGTCGTGCTCGAAGGCGGAGTACTCGGTCGTGCAGCTGTTCCGTCCGGCGCATCCACAGGCGAGAACGAGGCTCTCGAACTCCGTGACGGCGACAAAGGTCGCTATCTCGGCAAGGGCACTCTGAAAGCCGTCAACAACGTCAACGAGATCATTGCTCCGGCTCTCAAAGGCTGGTGCGTTCTCGATCAGCGCGCTCTCGACTATAAGATGCTCGAACTCGACGGCACGCCGACCAAATCCAAACTCGGCGCAAACGCAATCCTCGGCGTCAGCCTCGCTGCCGCGAAAGCCGCTGCCAATCTCCTCGGTCTCCCCCTGTATCGCTACATTGGCGGCTGCAACACCTACAAACTGCCGGTTCCGATGATGAACATCATCAACGGCGGTTCGCACTCCGATGCTCCGATCGCTTTCCAAGAGTTCATGATTCGCCCGGTCGGTGCTCCCAACATCAAAGAAGCCGTTCGCATGGGTTGCGAAGTGTTCCATAACCTTGCGAAACTCCTCAAGAAACGCGGACTTTCGACGGCTGTCGGTGACGAAGGCGGCTTCGCTCCGAAACTCGACGGCATTGACGATGCACTTCAGATCATTGTCGACGCAATCAAAGCTGCAGGCTACGAGCCGGGCAAAGAAGTCAAGATCGCAATGGACTGCGCCGCATCCGAGTTCGCATTCCAAGAGAACGGCGAATGGTTCTACGATTACAAGAAGCTCAAGAGCGGCGTCGAAAAAGATCCGAACGGCAAGAAACTCTCGGCGGCAGAACAAATCGATTATCTCGAAGAACTCATCACCAAATTCCCGATCGACTCCATTGAAGACGGTCTCGATGAGAATGACTGGGATAACTGGGTTAAACTGACCGAGCGCATCGGCGATCGTTGCCAGCTCGTCGGCGACGATCTGTTCGTCACCAACACCAAGTTCCTCGAGAAAGGCATCAAGATGGGCGCGGCGAACTCGATCCTCATCAAAGTCAATCAGATCGGCTCGCTCACAGAGACTCTCGAAGCAATCGAAATGGCGCATCGTCACAACTACACGACGGTCACTTCGCATCGCTCCGGCGAAACCGAGGACGTCACGATTTCC
>CALGGX010000126.1 GCA_937916025.1 uncultured Selenomonadales bacterium | reverse complement strand
ATTGAAACGACAGAGATGCGAGACATCGTTCGGCAGTATCCGATTGATACGATACAGGGCTTTTTATATTCGCGCCCGATTCCTTTCGATGAATTCATGGCAAAAAACTTTAAATAATTAGGAATTAGGAATTATGAATTACGAATTACGAATTACGAATTACGCATTGAACAGGGGTGATCATATTGACAGCAAGGATTTTGGAAGGCAAGGAATTTTCCGCGCGGATCAAAGAAGAAGCGCGCGCCGCCGTCGAGCAATTGAAGTCCGAACACGGCGTGACGCCCGGACTTGCCGTCGTGATCGTCGGAGAAAATCCGGCGTCGAAAGTCTACGTCCGCAACAAACACAAGACTTGCGAGGAGCTCGGCATTCGCTCGGAAGTCGTCGAGTTGCCGGAAGACGCGACGAAAGATCAACTGCTCGAGACGATCGACAAACTCAATGCCGATCGAAACACGCATGGCATTCTCGTGCAATTGCCGTTGCCTGCGGCGATCAAAGCACACGAGCAGGAAATTCTCGAGCGGATTGAGCCGCGTAAAGACGTCGACGGTTTTCATCCGTTCAACGTCGGCAAATTGGTGACGGGCTCGCCGACTCTCGTGCCGTGCACTCCCGCCGGTTGCATCAAAATGTTGGATCTCGCCGAAATTCCGATCGACGGCAAGCGCGCGGTGATCATCGGACGCTCGAACATTGTCGGCAAGCCCATGTTGCACTTGCTGATGGCGCGGCATGCGACGGTGACGGTCTGTCATTCGCATACGAAGCCGCTCGGCGACGTAACGCGCGAGGCGGATATATTGGTGGCGGCAATGGGCAAGCCGAAGTTCGTAACGGCGGACATGGTAAAGCCCGGGGCGGTCGTGATCGACGTGGGGATCAATCGGATTGCGCCGAAGAAACTGGTCGGCGATGTGGATTTCGACAACGTCAAGGAGATTGCGGGCGCGATCACTCCGGTGCCGGGCGGCGTCGGACTTTTGACTGTTTCGATGTTGATGATGAACGTCGTTAAAGCCGCGCGGCTTCAGATCGGAGGTTGAAAGATATGTTCAGCAAACTCAAGAGCATGTTTAAATCGAGCGGCAAATCGGTCTCGAGTTCGGATCGAATGCGTCGGCAGAACGCAACTTCGCAATATCAGATCGAGCAGTTGACGGCAGAACTCGATGCAAAGGTCAAGACGATTGCGGAGCTCAACGCGCGGCTCGAGCAGGTCAACGCGCAACTCGAAAAAGAAATCGCCGAAAAAGAAGAAGCCTTCATGCGGCTTCGGCAGATTGTCGACGAGCTCAGCGTTCGGCTGTATGATATCAACGACAAACACAACGCTGAGTTGACGGCGAAAAATGAGACGATTGAAAAGCTGCAACAAAAAGTCGACGTTCTCAACAAACGCGTTGCGGCATTTTACGGGTGAGACAACGATGAAACTGTTTCTGATCATAATCGCGACGATTATCGCCGCAATACTCGGGCTGACGCTTATCGGCGTCGGCTTTCTTTTTAATGACAATGCGAAACGCCGAATTCGGCTCGGAATTGCGCTCGTCGACGTGATGCTCGTCGTCGCGCTGATCTTCGGCATGACATTCCGCGCGGAATTGCCGAATTCTGCCGTCGAGATTTTCGGCGATATTGCAACCGTAATTTTCATGGCGCAACTGATCTGCATCGCATTTGTTTCGATTGCGTTAATCGTCCGCGCGATCTTTCGACGATTGCATAAGCCGACGCCTTTCAATCGCGAACGCCGTGCAATGCTCGCGTACGGCATTTTTTATCCGATCGTTTCGACAGCCGCCGCGCTTTACGGCAATCAAGTCGAGCGCAATTCGACAGTCGATCATCGTTTCGACATTCCGATCGAGAATCTTCCGAGCGAGCTTGACGGCTTTGTGATCGCGCAGATCAGCGACATACATCTCGGCGCATACTTCTCTCTCGATCGATTGAAGGCATTGCTCGAGCGGATTGCGGAAGCGAAGCCGGACTTACTGGCGATTACGGGCGATATTTTTGATAATGTGCCGACGAATGCGGCGGCGATCAAACTCGTCGACTCTTATTGCGATCGATTTCGGCATGGAATTTGGTACTGCCACGGCAATCATGAACATCATCGCGGCATTCGCGCAATCGAGGACGGTTTAAAGTCGACGAAGATACATTGGCTTGTCAACCGCGCAGAGAATGTAGGCAACGGTTTATATATTGTCGGCGTCGATTATCCGATGCATGGAATGATGATGCCGATTGCGGAGAGAGAAGATCGGGCGGAAATGGAGAAAACCTTTCAACGTCAGAAGCATGAATATCTCGCGTCGGCAATGAAAGACGTTCCGCGCGGAGCGGTATGCGTCTTGCTGGCGCATCATCCGGAGTTTATAGACGACGCGACGGAGTTCGGAATTCCATTGACGTTGACGGGGCACACTCACGGCTCGCAGATCGGAATCTTCGGTTTGCCGTTGTTCCCGATATTCAAATACACGCGCGGCATGGTTCGGCACGGAAATTATTTCGGCTACGTCCACGTCGGCAACGGGAGTTGGTTTCCGTTTCGATTGGGTTGCCCGCCTGAGATCGCCTACTTCACTCTCAAAAATAAAATTTAATCGACATCTCATAATATAAAAAAAAAAACATTGACACAGGCTATAATTGGTGATACATTATCAACAGATGGAGGACAAAACAATGTCGATAGGAAAATTCGCCGATCGATTGAGAAGAATGAGGAAGGAGGCAGACATCTCACGGCAGCAGATGGCGGACGAGCTGCAGATGACGTTGGTGAGTTACGGCGATTTTGAGCGCGGCAGGCGATATCCGACGGTCGAGAATCTGATCAAGATATCGGACATGCTCGGGACGACGCCGAACGATCTGCTGGGATATAAGACGATGCTGTTCACGGAAGCGGAGGAGTATTGGAGCTCGGCGGGCTATGCGGTGGAGATCGACGACGGAGGGATCATCAACTTGGTGCGAGAGGTCGAGCAGGAAAAATTTTTTAAGGCGGACGACAGCAATGTACTCGACTACAAACCGGCGACGCAGGAAAAAATTTCGTTTGCAAGTCGAGAGGTGTTCGTGCGGTACACTCAAAATGCGATGCGTCAGTTCGACCAACACATTCGGGACGAGCGCAGGGCATTCCTCGACAAGTTGATCAAACGGGAGTGATCGGAGGCGATTGCGACGATCGAAGAGTACAATCGGCTGAAAGACGCGGTCGATAACATGTATTGGCATCTCAGACGTGAGGGCACGGCGAAGTACATGCTCAAGGCGATCGAAAAAAATTTGAAGGTGCTCGAGAATGCTCCGCGCGGATTTGAATACGCATTTTTTTTTGCTCGAACACGCGGTGTATGATCGGGACTTGAAAGATTATGCGCGGGTGAAAGAATACGGGGCGGCGGCGATCGATCTGCTGTTGACTCTGCCAAAGTCCGATGAAGTTGATCAGCGGTTGAATGATGCGGCTGATATCGTCGTCGACGCGTGCAATGAGCTCGACGATTGGAGCGGCGTCGATCGATTGAAGATCACGCGGATCAATTATGAGTTGGCACCGAGATTTCGTTCCGATCATTTGTTGATTGAAGCGGCGGTCGAATATGCGGACACCTTTCTTGCCGTCGATCAACTGTCGGAGCATGAGGAGCTGCAGAAGTTTATCGTCAACAACTGCCTGAAGCTGACGCGTTGCCATGACGGAGTTATGTTTGCGCATAAGCTCAAGCGGGTGCTGATTGCATGCGGGTCGAAAAAACGCGCGAATAAGATGTTTGAACGGATATTGCTCTATCGGATTGAAAACTGTAGCGACAACATTCATAACGATTGCTATGATCCCGAAGGCATGCGCAATTGGAATCTGTCACAGGCGGACGAGGTGCTCGAACTGCTGAAGGAACTGGGGCGCGAAGATGATCTCAAATGGTGGACGACGTATCGCGAATTGATTGCGAGCCGTCGGAACGATCGGAGGCGATTACGTTGAGTGATGTGATCGAGAAGTATGAGCGGGCTCAAAAACAAGCTGTTGCCGATTTCGATGCGATCGGCGTCTACGGTTTTGCGGGCGAAATGTATTCGGTGATCAAAGAATTGCTCAAGGAGATCGAAAATGAGTCGCGCGGATTCGAGTATGCATTTCTTTCAGTCGAGCACGCACAACTCGACATCGAAGGACGGATTTATGACAGCACCAAAAAATATGCGTTGGCGGCGTATGATGCTCTGTCGAATGCGGAGGCGTCGGACGAAACAAATAAATTGCTGTTTCATACGGTGAAGATCATCGTCAGATCCTGCAATGAGCTCGACGATTGGAGCGGCGTAGATCAATTGAAAGTTACACGGCTCGATTATGAGCTGTCGAAAAAATATCCGATCCCCGATTCCCTGTTCAGTGAATCGACGCCGGTGCTCGATTATGCGGACGCACTTCTCAATGTCAATCAACTGTCGGAGCACGAAGAACTTCGACGGACGATCTTTGACGACCTTGACGAACTTGAGCGATTGTCGAAACGCGACGATATTGTGTCGGTCGTGTCGGCTCGCAAACTCAAACGGATATTGATCGCCTTCGGTGAGCCGAAACTTGCACAAAAAATTTATGAGCGCATTCTGCTCAAAAAGGTCGAAAGACTGCGTGACAACATCGACAACGGTGAGGACTCGGACGTTCGGGATTGGAATCTCCGGCAGGCGGTCATGGCAATCGAATTGTTGAAAGAACTCGGGCGCGATAAAGATGTCAAGCGTTGGGAGCGGCGTCGAGAGTTGATCGAAAAGCCGTGGAAACGTTTGCCTTGAATTGATTGCGGAGGGAATTGCAATGATCGAATTGAAAACGGTGCGGTCGATGGTGTACGGGCTGGCGGTGGCGGACGCGTTGGGCGTGCCCGTCGAATTTATGAGCCGCGCGAGACTTCGCAAAAATCCCGTCGAGGGCATGACGGACGGCGGCGTGTGGGATCAACCGGCGGGTACTTGGTCGGACGACACCGGCATGATGATCGCAACGATGGAAAGTATTGCACGGCTCAAAAAGCTCGATCTCGAGGACATCATGAATAATTTCGTCGAGTGGCTTGAGAACGACGAGTTCACCGCCAACAATCACTGTTTTGATGTCGGCAACACGACGGCGACGGCGATCGAGCGTTTTCTCGACGGCGTTCCGATCTCTCAGTGCGGGTTGACGGAAGGGGGCTCGAACGGCAACGGCTCGCTGATGCGGATCCTGCCGATGGCGTTTTATTGCAAACCGATCGATGAGTCGAGCTTGGAAGCGATCGAAAAAATCTCGGCGTTGACGCACGCGCATGCTCGGAGCATGATCTCGTGCGGGATGTACTGTCTGATTGCGGAGCAGTTGATCGACGGCAAAACGATCGCCGAGGCGGTATCGATCGGAACGAGCCGCGCGGAAGAGTTCTATCGCAAAGACTTCGCCGGAGAACTGAAACATTTCGAGCGGTTGCTTGATCCGAAGTTCGACGCGTTCGATGAAGATGCGATCAAGAGCAGCGGCTACGTCGTTGACAGTCTCGAAGCGGCGGTTTGGTGTTTGCTCAACACGACGAACTATCGGGAGCTCGCGCTGAAGGCAGTCAATCTCGGTGGCGATACCGATACGGTTGCGGCGATCGCGGGCGGACTTGGCGGCATTGCTTACGGCATCGATAAGATTCCCGACGAGTGGCTCGATGTGCTCAAAAACAAGACTCTGCTCGACAACATTTCGGCGGAGTTTTTCAATGCGATTGAAAGGTGAGATGCGACAGTGACGTTATACGATTTCTCCAAATGCGACTTCAACGACGATCTGATCGGCAAAGGCGATGCCGTCATCGTGTACGGAGTGATGGGTCAATCGTTCCAAATGGCGGTCAGCAATCACGACAACAAGCGCGTTGTCTTCCGCATTCCGGAAGGCAAGGTCTTCACGGTAGAGGGCTACACCGCCGAAAAAGTCCGGCACATTGTGGAGCTCATGAAAGATTTCCATCAAGATTTGCTTGACAGCATAAAGGCAGGGAAGTTTTCAAGGCGATTGAGAGATGACTTTGACGGTGATTGATGAGTTCTGTGGACAGGCGGCGTCGGTGACGCGACTTTTTCAATTCAATCGAAGGGAGAGGTCCTCATGATTTATACTGCCGAAGAACTCGATCGGAGCTTCAATTTCCGGCACATGTTCACGCGTCTGCCGTCGCCCGACATGGGGCATATGTGGACGTGCTACATCGGGCATCTCGCGGAGCACGTTGCCGATTGGTTAAAAACCGAGCCGTATGACGACCCGTCGATTGACAAGACGATTGAGGAGTTCCGCGCGGAGTGGTTGAGCCTGAGCGGTCGGGAGGATTTCTACTTCACGATCACGATCGAAAAAGCACTGTCGAAATTCAAGAAATCGCCGCTTGAGGTGCTCGATCGATTGATCGAAACGAACGCGCTTGAGTTGCTCGAACAAAATCCGTTCCTCGTACCGAATGCGGAGGCGATTGATTGGAAGAGACCCGAGCGTAAGACAGAGCCTGTGCCGTGGTTCAATGCGTACCCGATGCAATTCGAGACGGAAGAATTATCTCCGAGGCTTTTGGCGATCTGTCGTGGCGAAGACTCGCTCGAACACGTGCTTTATGACGTCATCGACAGGTACGTCGGGCAAATCTCGATGAAGGATTGGCATAAGAGCACGATCGTATTGTTGAGCGACAAGTGGGATCGAGTTGTCTTCAATCGGAATCGCAGGCTGTTCGATAAATGTCGTGGACGCGGAATTTACATGGCGGGCTACGAGATTACGGCAGACGAAATTCGGGCGTTTGAGATTAGAGGTGATCAACGATGAGTGCCAATACATTGTACGAGCTCGATAAGGATACCGTGCTTAAGACGTTTCTGTTTTTGTCCGACGGCGATGTTCATTTCAAGGTTCAAAACTTCAAAGACAATATGGGGTTCATCGCTGCCAACCGGGATAAGTTGCTCGATGCGATTCGTCTGACTGTCCGACTGATCAATTCGTTCGGCTTCAATAAAGATCATTTCGCTTCCAACAACTCGCTCATTCCCATCGCCTATTACATTTACAAGCATAATAATACCGAACATTTGAAGCAAGACAATAAGAAATTCGGCGGCGATTGGGAGCGCATTCGCTGGTGGTTCATCGTCGCCAACATCAAGGGGATTTTCGGCAAGAGCGGTGACACCACTCTCAACAGATTGCAAGGGATATTGAAGGACAAAGCCGACGACGGTTTTCCCCTGTGGGAGATGCTTGCCTCCGACGCCGACACCGTCAATGTTGAGGCGATCATCGACAACACCATTACCGAAATTATCGACGTGAAGTATAAGGATAAGACGGTGAAATTGGCGCTGGCGACGTTCCACGATCAGAAAATCGTCAGGGATAAGAACGATGTCGATCACATGTTCCCGAAAAGTAAATTCAAGGACGCCGACGGAGTCAATTCGCTCGCAAACCTTCAGTTGCTCAGCGAAAGCGAGAATAAGAGCAAGGGCAATACCGATTTTAATGAGTGGGTCGAAGGCAAGTTCGGCAAAAGCGATACCGAAATCAATAAACAATACAGGATCAATCATTGCGTCCCGACGGAGGTCTTGAAATTTGAGGATTTTCTCAAGGCGCGTGATGCGATCATTCGCAAGGCAATTCGTGAGGGATTGGAACGGCTCATCTGAGCGAATTTGATTGGAGGCGGCGTTGTTGAAGACAATTCAAGAGTACTTGCGCGAACTCGATCGGGAACAGCTGATTGAGGATTACGAGTATCGTATTCGCGATCGGATTGTTGAGGCGTATTGCAATGTCGAGCAATCCGATATCGCCGATCTGACGCTCGAAGAAATTTATCGGCGCACGATGAAAAATATCGGTGAGTACGTCGATCGGTTGCGGGATTTGAAAACGGCTCCGCTCGACGACGGCAAGATCGGATTGCTTTACCTTTACGATCGGATCAGTGACGCGCTCAATTACGAAACCGAGCCGTGTTGTGAGTTCGTGCATCTCGATGAAGTGCTCGAGCACGGCGACGCCGCCGAAAATTATTCCTACAAACTCTGCAGTCAGGAACAGATCATGGGCTTTCTGGTGTCCGATGATCGGTACACTCAAAATCATCGCTATGATCTGGCGGTCGCGGTGATGCATGAGGCTTCGTGGTTCGGCTATGCGGACGAGGATAAGGCTGAAGTCATTGACAGCATCAACAATCCGATCTTAGACGATGATTCGGAGATCGAGTTCGATGATGACGACTACGAGCCCACGCTCGATCGGGAAGTCGATCGGGAGTTTGAAGAAGTGTGGCGTCGGGCGAGCGATATGGTCAATCAATACAACACTCGAGCGAACAAAACGCAATTGCGATTGATCCAAAAGAACTTGCGTCGTGAGGAGTGATTGATGTTGAAGACAGTGCAACAGCATCTGCGCGAACTCGATCGAGAGCGGCTGATCGACTCTTATCTGTACCGCGTTCGGCGTGACATTCTTGACTATTATCGCGACGAGGAGTCGGAGGCTCATTATAAGACGATCAGACAGGAACGCGAGCACGCTGAAGAATTTTACGGCGCGTATCTCGATCGGTTGCGGCTTTTGAAGATCACACCGCCGGACGGCAAACACGGATTGTTTTATGCTTTCAAAACTATTTCCGATCTGTCGAAGTGTAAGCCCGAACCGTGCTTCCCATACGTGAACCTCGAGGATGTGATCGAGCAGGGCGAGGAGGCAACCAATTACGGTTACGATCTCGATCCGCAATCGGAGATCATGGGCTATTTCGTGTCCGATGACGAATACACTCAACAAAATATTTATGAGCTGATGGTCGATGTGATGTACGAGGCGTCGTGGTTCGGTTTCGCCGACGAAGGCAAAGAAGATTTCGTTGAAGACTTGCAAGATCAGATCGATCAGCTCCAAGCCGGAACGCTCGAAACGTGTCCCGTCGATGATATCTTCCCCGATTGGTTCAAAGAGCTGAGGGCGCAAGAGGAACAACAGAAGGGCGAGGAAGCCGCCGGACCCGGCTTGGGGAGAAGGAAAGCCTGCAAGAACGGATGAATGAGAAGGAAAAGGGGAAGGTTATGGAACAAAACAGAAGAGAAACAAGGGTTACAAGGGCAATAAAATTATGGACGGGCGCCACCTTCGCCGCATTTTTGGCGGCCGGCGCAAGCTTTGCAGTTCTTTTGTGGGTGGAAAAGAATCAGCTGTCTGATTATGAAAAAAAGCTGCTTATGGGCTTTATCAACAATGCGGTTCT
>CALGGX010000125.1 GCA_937916025.1 uncultured Selenomonadales bacterium | reverse complement strand
TTCCCTACACGACGCTCTTCCGATCTGAATGAATTCGTCGTATCGCTTGATATACTCCGACTTGATGCCGTAAAATCTGCCGCCGGGCTTCTCGATCACTGCCTGATATATCCGTTCGTTGCGTTGCTCGTCCGTCGACATGAACACCTGATATTTCTTCGGCGTGCGCATGTACTCGAAAAATCGGCGTTTGATTTTTTCTTTCAGTGCCGCAATGTTCGCCTGCTCATCCCAAATGAACGACGTAATACTTTTCTGCCCGCGATACAGAATGTTTTTATATACTCCGAGCGCATCCGACAAGCCCTCGAGGAACAGGAATCGGACGGCGGTTTCGTTGTAACTCTTCCAAAGATGCGGACGCCCCTTGACGCTCGCGAATGAAACTATTTCCGCCTTCGCCTCGTCACTCATGCATTTCATTTTCCGAGCACTCGCTTCGTAATCCATTTCTTCCGCGCGCTTTCGGATCTCGTCAATCTCGAGTCTCATCTGCCGTTTAAGCTCCGACGACAATCGCCGGTGTTGATGCAAAACGAGCAACAATCCTTCGATCGGCGCGCTCATCACTTCAAAGCCGCGATCTTTCAATTGTTTTTGTCGAAGACTCATGCTTTCGTCGAGTGAGTCCGCCAATACGATTATGACTTGCCGCCCTTTCCGATCGAGCAATTGCACCGTGACTTCCGTCGCCTCTTTCCAATACGGCATACCCTCGAAGATCGCAAAATTGTCAAAGCCGTCGATATCCATGTTTTCGCCGTACGCCGGTACCAATATTTCGCAATTCGGCGGCACGTTGTAACTCGAGATAATCTCGTCATCGCGAACTTCGCGTTCATTGCCATGTTTCATCAGCAGAGTTTTTGTCGTGTCGATTGTCGTTTGGAGCATGTGCCCGGCAAATTTCCAACGACTTTCATCTCCGAGCAGTACCCATCGTTTCATGCAACTCACCTCGCTTTTGATGTTGATTTTATCATCTTGCAACCGCGCGCGCAATGCTTATTGTTTTTTCGAGCGCATCGGCAGGATAATTTTTTGCACGGCGCGAATTGTTTCGCGGAGGTAAATCGCATGACAGAATATCTAATGCTCGGATTGGTTTTGTTTTTGAGTGTCGTCGGGCATAATCAAACCGTCGTCTTTGCCGTACTGATCGTTCTCGCCTGCAAAGCAATCGCCGATTTCGGATTTGCCGAACCGCTCGAAATACTCGGCACGCGCGGACTCAATTTCGGCGTGATCATTTTGACGGCGGCGGTTTTGGTTCCAATCGCAAACGGCACTTTGACGCCCGCGCGGCTCATTCGCGCTTTTCAATCGACGGCGGGGCTCGTCGCGATCGTTGCCGGACTGCTCGCGGCGATTTCCGGCGGGCTCGGCATTCCGTTGATGCAAAACAATCCCGACGTCATTCCGGCATTGTTGATCGGAACCATGGTCGGAGTTTTTTTCTTCAACGGCTTGGCGGTCGGACCTTTGATCGCGGCCGGCTTTACATACGTCGTTCTTTCGCTCGTCAATCGCTGAAATGCAAAAGAGACTGCCGACATGCGCCGACAATCCCTTCCCGAACAAGGCGTCCGAAGTGCCGTCTCCTTCATATGTCTAAACCTGCCAAACAGCAGGTGGGTATCCTAAGCTCGGTTTCTGTTATTCGACTCAAGATCAATTCTCCATCCGCTTCGCAATCTCGGATTCCCTAAATATAATGTAGGTTAGACATTAACGAAGTACTCGCACACCTCAGGCATTTCCTTCTTCGAGCGAGATCATAGCACAAAACTTTTTGCAATACAAGATTTTTTTCTGCCCGACGGCATTCGAGAGCAAAAATTTTTTGCTTGACAATCGGCGCGTTGAATGGTAAAGTACACAAGCACACGCCGAAGTGGCGGAATAGGCAGACGCAGCAGACTCAAAATCTGCCGTTGGCAACAACGTGTCGGTTCGACCCCGACCTTCGGCACCATAAATGAAATTTCAAATCCCTCCGCCGTCGAGGGATTTTTCAGTTCCTGTTGACATTTGCCGAGCGATAATTCAAAATGGACTTCGGTAGTTTCAGCAATCAACGAAGGGTGATGAATTTCATGGCTGCGATTAAAAAGATTTTGGTTCCGGTCGACGGCTCGATCCAAGGTTGCAAG
>CALGGX010000124.1 GCA_937916025.1 uncultured Selenomonadales bacterium | reverse complement strand
GGAAAAAGCAGGAAATTCTAAAAAAACTGCACGATTTTGACTCTGATTGCATAAAAACCGAATTGGAACATATTTGCAAAACTGCGCAAAATAACGACCAACAATCCGAAACGGAAAAACGCCTTGAAACAGCACGAAATTCATTCATCAAAAAACAAACAGTCATTCTGGGCACAAAGCGATTTTTGAGAAGAAATAAGAATCGAATTTTAGCTTCAGCCGCCGCACTTTTAGTGCTCTCATGGTTTGCTTCGGGAATCATACGGCAAAATGCAAATCTCGTCGACATTGCGCTCGAGATAATCCGCATGCCGACCGTAATATCCCGCGCGAACCGCCGTTGCTCCGAAGCCGCGATTGCCGCGCGGAGCATACGACGCCCAATACATGATATTCTCGGTCTCTTCGCCTGTCTCGACCTTCGGAATGATGATGTTCTGAATGCCGGCGTCCAGCAACTGTTTGATGATGCCGGTTCCGGCTTGCGGAATGCGAACGACCGGCGTCATGTCGAAAGGAGCAATCGCGCGCGCAATCGCGAGGATCGTTTGAACGGTGTGCGGACCGTGCTCGCCGTCGACGAACAGCCAATCGTAATTTGACGTCGCGAGAATTTCGGCAACGTCCGGCGAAGTCGTCTCCTGCCCCACACCGTACTGCAATACGCCGGATTCAATTCCGTGCTTGAATTTGTTTTTCAGATAATCTCTCACCATCGGCATTGTAAAATCCCTCCGATCAAAATGCCGTTTAACTGTTCCAATCGAAATTTTAGCATTTTCGCCGTTGATTGCAATTTACAGATTCATCAATTCGTCAAGTCGACGCGCTCCGGCAGGTATTGTTTGAGTTCCGATGGCAACCCCGCCTCGAGAACGGTTGCAAATTCTTCGATCGGGATCGGCATTTTGTCGATCAACCACTCGCAAACGAGCTGCACCGTTCCGAACACGTACAGTTTCAACAGCATTTCGATCCGAAGCGGCAAATGTCCGTCTCTCTCAATGAACTCTCGCAATGCCGTGAAATGTATGCGCGAAACATGATTGAGGAACGAGAGTTCTGCCCCGAAGTATTTTTGATCGCGTTGATGATGAAACGTCGATTGGCGGCGAAATATTTCAGGAAATCGACGATCGCCTCGCGCAATTCATAATCGGAACCGAGCCGATTGATGATATTTTTGACGGGCGCGGCGTAAATCTGCACGATCAGATCATATTTGTCTTGAAAATGATTGTAAAAAGTCGTCTTTGTCAAGCCGCAATTGTCGACGATACTTCGTATGGTGATCTTGTCGACGCTTTTGACATTCGACAGCTCGACGAACGACTTGGCGAGCAATTCTTTGGTTGTCATTCCGCTCTCTCCGTCGGTAATTTTTTTGATCATTATCCGAAATCGGCGGCGCATTGTCAATCGAGTCGAAATGTGATATCATACAAAAAAAGTTTTCGACGGGAGGGCTGTCGGTTGTCGTATCACTTCGCGCGATTGATGAGCCGATTGATCTGTATTCTGCCATGGCGAATTTGTTTGATGCTCGCCGATTTGATTGCGGCACTTGCATGGATTTTTTTGCCGAGTCGACGCAAGAAACTCTCGCGCGAAAATATCATGCGCTGTCTGCATGTCGACCGGCAGGAGGCGGAGCGCATTTCAAAAGCCGCCGCCGTTCAATACGGGCAGGTTCTGATTGAAGTGTTGCGATTTCCGAAACTTCGCCGGACAATGAAATCGCATGTCGAGATCGAAGGGCTGAATTACTTGACGGAATATCTGAATTCGCCGACACGGAACGGAAAAGGCGCGGTGATAGCAACGTGTCATTCGGATAATTGGGAGCTGATGGGCGGCGCGTTTGCGCAATACGGAATCAGTCTGGTCGGCGTTGCGAAGAAGCAAAAGTCCGGCGGCATGGATCGGTTCATCAACGAATATCGAACGCTGATCGGAATGCACATCACGTACAAAACCGGCGTGCGAGAGATGTTTCAGATGCTGACGGACGGTTGGTTCATCGGCTTGATAATGGATCAAGACACCAATCGACACGACGGTACAGTGGTGAAATTCTTTGATGAGCCGACGAACTTCATGCCGGGCGCGGCATCGATGGCGCGATTTAAAGACATTCCGATCTTCCCCGCCTTCATGCATCGGACGGCAACTCGGACGCATAAGTTGATCGTTTATCCTCCGCTCTTCGTCGAAAAGACGCGAGACAAACGCGAGGACTTGCGTCGGACGACACAGCAATTGGCGACTCTGATCGAACAGCACATTCGGCAATATCCGGAGCAGTGGTTTTGGTTGCACGATCGATGGAAGTCGATGCGCGAGGAGTTTTCGCCCGACGAGCTTGCGGAATTACGCAAAATCCTGTAGAATGCATTAAAAAAAGGAAGTGATACCTGCCTTGCCGCAACAAACAACAATCAAACGCGAAGTGACCTGCTTCGGAGTCGGACTGCATTCCGGTCGCGAAGTCAACATGTTTCTTAAACCCGCGCCCGTCGACAGCGGCATCGTCTTTGTACGCACCGATCTCGAAAGTAGACCGACAATCCGAGCCGTCGCCGAAAACGTCACCGCCACGGTTCGCGCGACTACTCTCGAAGAGAACGGCGTCAAGGTCTTCACCGTCGAGCATCTGATGAGTGCACTTCACGTGCATCAAATTGACAACTGCTTCGTCGAGCTTGACGCCGAAGAACCGCCCGTTATGCTCGGAAGCTCAATCGACTTCTTCAACCTGCTCAAAATTGCCGGTTCGATCGAACAAAATGCCGCGCGGAACGAAACAATCATTGATCGGATTTATCGCATCGACGATCAAACGGGCAACGGTCGGCGATTCATCATCGCATTGCCGTATGACGGCTTTCGAGTGTCATTCACGTCGATCAATCCGCATCCGCTGATCGGAATTCAGTATGGCGACTTCGATATCGACAAGGAAACTTACGCGCGCGAAATCGCTCCCGCGCGGACGATTGCTTACGAGCCGGAAGTCGAAATGCTCCATAAGATGGGGCTCGGACTCGGCGGCACGCTCGAAAACGTCATTGTCTATAACGACGACGGCTGGCGAAACGATCTGCTCTTCCCCGACGAACTCGTCCGCCATAAAATCCTCGACGTGATCGGCGATATGCGTTTGGCGGGCATTTTCAGAGGTCATATTATTGCCGCCGCCGCAGGGCACGCACTCAATACAAAACTCGCCAAAATGATCTGCAATAAGAAAGGTGATTGAATTGCAATTGGACATCAACGAGATCAAAAAAATCCTGCCGCATCGCCCGCCGATGTTGCTGGTCGATCGCATTTTGGAGATCGAGCCGTTCAAATCGGCGACGGGCTTGAAAAACATCACTATGAATGAGCCGCAATTCGCCGGACATTTCCCCGACAACCCGATCATGCCGGGCGTACTGTTGCTCGAGGCAATGGCGCAAGTCGGCGGTATCGCCTTACTCTACGAGAATAAATATCGCGGCATGGTTCCGCTCTTCGGCGGCATGGATAACATCAAATTCAAAAAACCCGTGATACCGGGCGATCAACTGATCACAAAAGCCGAAATTACGAAAGTGCATGGACTTTTCGGACGCCTGCACACGGACGGTTTTGTTGACGATCAACTCGTCGCGCAGGCGGATTTTACATTTGCATTGAAAAAGCCCGACGAAATGTAAGATTCTCGAAGCAAATCGGAGCAATCGAATTGAATTGCCGAATCTGCGCGGCGAGGAATTTCTTCAATCGCAAAAGCAATCGGCAATGCGATTTTATTCGACGCCACAATCACGCGGCTCCTTCGGACTGTATCATCAGAAACTGCAACTTAGCCGGAGGAGTTGAAAAAAATGATAGTGGAAGCAGGAAGAAAAATGACTGCAAACATACATCCGAGCGCGGTGGTGGCTCCGAGTGCGCGCATTGCCGACGGCGCGGAGATCGGTCCGTACTGTGTGATTGGCGAAAATGTCGAGATCGGCGAGGGTTCCGAAATCGGACCGCACGCCGTAATTCATGGCTGGACTTCGCTCGGCAGAAACTGCAGAGTGTTTCAATTTGCGTCAGTCGGCGAGGAGCCGCAAGACCTGAAATTCAAAGGCGAGAAGAGCTACACCTTCATCGGCGATCGAACCGTCATTCGCGAGGGCGCGACGATTCATCGGGCGACGGGTGAAGGCAACGAGACGCGCATCGGCTCCGATTGCCTGTTGATGGCATACATTCATGTTGCGCATAATTGCGTGCTCGGCAATCACGTGATCATGTCGAATTTGGCGAGTTGCGCGGGGCATGCGATTGTCGAAGATCGCGTCGTGATCGGCGGCATGGCGGGCGTGCATCAGTTTGTCAAGATCGGACGCAACGCAATGGTCGGCGGCATGTCGAAACTCGTGCAGGACGTGGTGCCTTATACGATTGTTGACGGGCATCCGGCAAAAGTCGTCGGTTTGAACAGCGTTGGAATTTCGCGCGCGGGGATTCCGCTCGAAGCTCGGCATAACATCAAAAAGGCGTATAAAATCCTGTATCGCTCGGGCTTGACCTTGGCGGAAGCAATCGCCGTGATCGAGCAGGAAGTCGATTCGTGCGAGGAAGTCGAGCACTTTTTGAGATTTTTGCGCAATGCCGATCGCGGAATTTGCCGGGAACGCCGCGCCGAAGATTGAAGGAGTGAACGTTTTGGATAGAATAGGATTGTTGGCGGGCGTCGGCAAACTGCCTGTCGAATTTGCGCGCGCCGCCTCTCAATCCGGTTACGAAGTCTACGCCGTGGCTTTGCTCGAGCAAACCGATCCCGCCGTTGCCGACTTCGCAAAAGATTTTCAGCGCATCAGCGTTGCGCATCTCGAGGCGATTTTGAATTACATCAAAGAAAACGACATTCATCAGGTGACGATGATCGGCAAAGTGACGAAGGAGTTGCTCTTCAACGGCAAGATCATGCCGGACGTGAAAATGCTCGAGTTATTGCTGTCGTTGCCCGATCGAAACGACGACACGATCATGATGGCGTTCGTGCGCGAGCTCGAAAAGATTGATTGCAAGACGTTCGATCAGACGGCGTTGATCAAGCAATTGATGCCTCCGCGCGGCGATTTCACTCGACGCATTCCGACAGACGCCGAGCGTTCGGATATGGATTTCGGCTTCCAAGTGGCAAAAGCACTCGGCGGCCTCGATATCGGGCAGACGGTCGTGGTTAAAAACCGCGCGATCATGGCGGTCGAGGCGATTGAAGGCACGGACGAATGCATTTTGCGCGGCGGTCGACTCGCAAACGGCGGAGCGATCGTCGTCAAGGTAAGCAAGCCGCAACAGGATAAGCGATTCGACGTACCGACAGTCGGAGTGCGGACGCTCGAGAAGATGATCGAAGTCGGAGCGGTTGCACTCGCGATTGAAGCCGGACAGACACTGGTTGTCGAGCGCGAGAAGATGATCGCGCTTGCCGACGAACATAACATTGCAATCACGGCGATTTGATTTTGCATGAAGATAATGTTTTCCGCCGGAGAAGTGTCCGGCGATATTCACGGCGCGGCAATTGCCCGCGAGATTTTGATGATCGATTCGTCGATTGAAATGATCGGCTTCGGCGGCGATCGAATGGCGGCGGCGGGCGTTCGCCTCGTTCGCAATTGCAAGGAATTCAGCATCATGGGCGTCTGGGAAGTGATCAAAAATCTCGGGCGCATTTTTCGATTGCTCGACGAATTGACAGAGTGCATGAAGCGCGAGCATCCCGATATTCTGGTGCTGATCGATTATCCGGACTTCAATTGGCGGCTCGCAAAACGCGCGAAGCAACTCGGCATCAAAGTATTTTCTTACATCCCGCCGTCGGCATGGGCATGGCGTAAGGGGCGCGCGAAAGATTGCGCGGCGATCGCCGATCAATTCGCGGCGATCTTTCCGTTCGAGGTCGAAGTGTATCGGCAGGCGGGAGCCAACATCACATTCGTCGGCAATCCGATGGTCGACACCGTCAAGCCTTCGATGTCGCAAAACTCCGCGCGGAGTTTTTTTGATGTTCGATCGGAAGATCATGTGATCTTGCTGATGCCCGGCAGTCGTCGGCAGGAGATCAAATTCCTGTTGCAACCGATGCTCGAAGCGGCGCGCTTGATCTCAAAACGGCGATCGGACATAAAATTCTTCCTGCCGGTGGCGGACAGCGTCGATCGAGTCGCGCTCACGACTGCAATTGCGAGGAGCGGAGTCGACGTGAAACCTGTCGGCGAGCATCGATACGATCTGATGTCGATAGCGGATTGCGCGGCGGCGGCGAGCGGCACGGTTATCCTCGAGGCGGCACTGCTCGGAATGCCTTGCGTCGTGCTTTACAAAATGGCGGCGTTGAATTACTTCATTGCGAAACGCTTCGTGCACATCGACCACTTCAGCCTGCCCAACATTCTGCTCGACAAAAAAATACAGCCCGAGCTTTTGCAAGATCAAGTCGAACCTGCTAGAATATCGGCAGAGTTACTGAAATTGATGCGCGGCGAACCGAATCGCGAGCGAGTTGTCGAAGAGTTGCGGCTCGCATGCGAAAAGCTCGGCAAATCCGGAGCCGCTCATCGAACCGCGCGACTCATCATCAATGCAATCGGAAGTGTTTCATGAAAAATTACAAGCGTCTGCTGGTTTACATCAAACCATACCTGAAACGCCTCGGCGTCGCAATCATCTGCATCGTCTTCGCGGCGGCGGCAAACCTCTACGTCCCGTGGATCATCAAAGACATGATCGACCAAGTGCTCGCCGAAAAAAACATGGCGTTGCTCAATTTGATTGCAATCGGCATCGTCGTCGTGTTTTTCTTCCGCGGCATTTTCTACTTCGGTCAATCGTATCTCGTATCGTATATCGGTCAGCGCGTGATCATCGACGTGCGCGAAGTGATGTTTCGCAAGTTTCAGCGCATGCCGATGGCGTATTTCGACAAGCATCAGACCGGCGAGACGATGAGCTACATCACCAACGACGTGGAGGCGATACAAGCCGCGCTCGTCGACAATCTGATCGAGCTGTTCACCGAGGCGTCGATTTTGATCGGCTCGATTGTGATGATGTTTCTGCTCGATTGGAAGCTGTCATTGCTGACGTTGATCACCGTGCCGCTCGTCGCGTCTTGCATGCGCATTTTCGGCAGGAAGATCAAGGCGAACGGCACCGTCATTCAAGAGCGGATGGCGGAGATCACTTCGCTGTTGCAGGAGTCGATTTCGTCAATTCGCGTCGTCAAGTCGTTCGTGCGTGAGGATTATGAAATCGATCGCTTCTGCCGACAGAACGAGTTGAATTTCCAAGCCGTGATGAAAAACGTGCAATTGAATTCGCTGTTGACACCGATGGTCGAGTTTCTCGCGGCATTGGCGGTAACGGCGTTGGTTTGGTACGGCGGCTATGAAGTCGTCAACGGCGTGCTGACGGCGGGCGAATTGGTGGCGTTCTTGACATACGCGGTCAATCTCGCGAATCCCGTCAAGCGACTGTCGAGGATTTACGGGCGCATGCAAAAAGCACTGGCGGCGGTCGATCGCATATTCTACGTGCTCGATCTCGAAGAGGCGGTCAACGACAAGTCGGACGCGAAAATTCTGCCGCAAGTGTCGGGGCATGTCTCGCTCGAGAATGTGAGTTTCTCGTACGACGGCACGCACAACGCGCTCGAGAATGTATCGTTCGAGGTAAAGCCCGGGCAGATGATCGCGTTTGTCGGACCGAGCGGCGCGGGCAAGTCGACGATCGCCAATCTCATTCCGCGCTTTTACGATGTTTCGAGCGGCGCGATCAAGATCGACGGCTTTGACATTCGAGACGTAACGCTGAATTCATTGCGCTCGCAGATCGGAATCGTACCGCAGGAGACGCTGTTATTCAGCACTTCGATCATGGAAAACATTCGCTACGGACGATTGGATGCGACGGACGTCGAAGTGCTCGAGGCGGCGCGCGCGGCAAATGCGCATGACTTCATAACGCAAATGCCGGAAGGCTATCAAACAGTGATCGGGGAGCGCGGGCTGGCATTGAGCGGCGGTCAGAGACAGCGCGTTGCGATTGCGCGAGCGATTTTGAAAGACCCGCGCGTATTGATCCTCGACGAGGCGACGAGTGCGCTCGACACCGAGTCGGAAAAAATCGTCCAAGCCGCGCTGGATAAACTCATGCTTGGACGAACATCATTTGTGATCGCGCATCGCCTCTCGACGATCTTCGATGCGGATTGCATATTTGTAATCGAGCACGGGCGCGTCGTCGAGAAGGGCTCGCACTCGGAATTGCTGAAACTGGGCGGACTCTACTCTCATCTCTACAACATTCAGTTCGGCGAGCATTAACAGCTTGTCGTCGGCAGTCGAAATCCATCGTTTGATACCGAGCTTGAGGAGTTTGTCGAACGGCGGCGGAATTATGAATTTCGCGTTGAAAATCGTGCCGGAAACTCTCGAAAAAATTCTTTCGTTTCGATAGGTGATAAAATGTCTGATCTCAAAACCAAAATCGCTGTCTTGTCAAACGTCAACGCCGACTTCATTGCTCGACAGCTGAAGAAAGATTTTGCCGTTTGTCCTTCGATCGGCTACGGCGACATTTGGGGGCATCTCCTCAACACAAATTCGACTTTGCATCAATTCGAGCCGAAGTTGATCTTCATTCTGATTGATATCAATCGACTGCTCGAGTCTGCTTTCGAGCCGAAAGATCGCAAGGCGATCATCGATGATTGGTTCGGCATGGCGGAGTCTGCAACGCCGACGGCTTTTGAATATTTCATATCGGATGTGGTTTTCGACGGCGATATTTCCGATCTCGACGAGTTTGACAACGATGTTTTGGAAAATTATTGGCTCGAAAGACTCGGCGAGTTGCTCGGTCGGCATGCAAACATTCATCGCTTTTCGCTGAAGAAGATCGTCACCGAATTCGGCGCGAAAAATATGTTTGATGCAAAGATGTGGTATATGGGGAAGTTGCCTTTCTCGCACAACGGCAATGTGCAACTCGCGGCGGGAATAAAAAATGCGATCGATTGTTTCACTCGCGTTCCGAAAAAGGTTTTGGTTTTGGATTTGGACAATAAGTTGTGGGGCGGCGTACTCGGCGAAGACGGCATTGAAGGCATCGCGCTCGGAGACGACGGCGTCGGTGCGATCTACAAAGACGCGCAACGTCTGATCAAAAAAATGCAGCAACGCGGCGTGATGCTCGCCGTCAGCTCGAAAAACAATCGCTCGGACGTCGAAGAACTCATTCGCATATGTTGCTCCGCGCGGAAGATTTTGTTTCGATCAAAATCAATTGGCGAGATAAGGTCGACAACATTTCGGAAATGGCGCGGGAGCTGAATCTCGGATCGGCGTCGTTTGTCTTTTTGGGCGACATGGAAGCCGAGCGCGAGAATGTCCGAATGCGGCTTCCCGAGGTCGTCGTTGCGGATTTCCCCGCCAATGTCGAACAATTGCCGGAATGTCTCGAATCAATCTACGAGCGGTTTTTTAAGAAGCTCCGAGCCACGACCGAGGACTTGACGAAAACGCGGCAATATCTCGAGGAAGAACGACGGCAAGCTGCGAGTCAGGGAATGGACTACGATACGTTTTTGAAAAGTCTCAACCTTCGTGTGAAGCGCGTCGACTTTGATGAAAAATCCAAGAACAGGATCGTGCAATTAATCAACAAGACGAATCAGTTCAACTTGACGACGCACCGTCGCAATTTGACCGAGATCGAGCGGTTTTTGAAAGACGGCGGCGAGATTTTCGCGTATCAAGTTTCGGATAAATTCGGAGACTACGGTATCGTGGCGGTAATTCTGCTCGACATGCGTATTCCGAAAATCGATACGTTTTTAATGAGTTGCCGGATCATGGGCAAGCGATTGGAAAATTTTTTCATCGATCGGATCGAAAACGAATTGTTGCATGAAGGATTTGAAACTTTGAAGGCAGAATACATTGCGTCGGCAAAAAACATGCCGGTTGCCGATTTTTACGACGGCTTGGGTTACGTTCGACATGAAAACGACGGAGGCACGGTGCAATATTCGATCGAACTGAAGTCGCGACCGGTGCGCAAATTCTTTGTTGATGAAGAGAAGGAGTGATAATTGTGGAAGAAAAATTGATTGAGTTGGTCGCCGACGTTTTGGAAGTTGATGCGGCGGACATTAACGGCGAGACGCGCCTTGCGGATTTTGAGCAATTCGATTCGATTACGGCGTTGATTATTTTGTCGCGACTTAAAGAAGAATTGGGGTTGGATATTCCGCTCAAGAAGGCGTCTTCGATCAATAAAGTTTCCGATTATGTCAAATATGCCGCAAAAAAATAATTGAGGAGTTCGGATTATGTTTGATTTCAAAAACAAAAAGATATTGGTTCTCTCGCCGCACACGGACGACGGCGAAATTGCATGCGGCGGAACGATTGCAAAAATGAACGACACAGGGGGGGGTTCAGAAATTCATTGGGCGATCTTCTCGACATGTGAAGAGTCCGTGCCCGAAGGATTTCCGAAAAATGCACTCGAAACGGAATCACGGGCGGCGACGAAATTTCTCGGTGTCAAACCGGAGAATTTGACAATCTTTCATTACCCGGTCAGACGTTTCAGCGAGCACAGGCAAGACATTCTCGAGGATATGGTGAAAATCAATCGCCGAGTGCATCCCGATCTCGTCTTCCTGCCGAGCGAAGGCGACATTCATCAGGATCATCACGTCATTGCATGCGAAGGCAAGCGTGCTTTCAAAAAGACGAATATGCTCGCTTACGAAGAAGTGTGGAATGATTTCCACAGCGACACGACATTTTTGATTGCTTTGGAAAAACAACATGTCGAAGCAAAAATCGCGGCGTTGAATTTTTACGAATCGCAAAAGGCAATCCGAAATTACGTGACGGACGAGTTTATTGAGAGTTGGGCGCGGGTGCGCGGCGTTCAGATGGCGCAACCGAATGTTCAATTTGCGGAAGCATTTTCGGTTATCCGATTGCTGGCGATTTGAATGCGTGAGGGGGAGTCCGAATCAAATGTTTGAATTTCAAATCAGCCGATTGAAAGATTTGTCTCCGAAATACGAAACCGCGCGCGAGTTCGTCATTCGGCGTTGCGTCACGCTCGACGCATTGCAAGACGAGTCGCTGATTTTTGTCAAAAAACCGGCATCGGAAGAATTGTTGTCTCGATTGAAGCAATTGAAAAACTGCCTGATCATTCTGTTGCCGGGCGAAACTTCGGATGCTTACGATGAGATCAAACGCGAGAATATGGTGATTGAATCTCCGAAGCCGCGATTGGATTTTGCGCGGATATTTCAATTTATTCTCGATAACTCGGAAAAAACTCGCGGCGAGCCGTTTATTCCGAAGTCGGGATTTCAATGCGGAAAAAACGTCATCATCGGATACGGCACGATTATTGACGAAAATGTTCGGATCGACAATAATGTCGTGATCGGCGATAATGTTCACATCGGAAAGAACTGCCGAATTATGTCGGGCGTGATCATCAATGACAACGTCGTGATCGGTGAGCGGTGTGTAATTCGCGAACAATCGGTGATTGGCGGTTGGGGCTTCGGTTTCGAGCGCGATGATGAAGGCATTCCGATCAGATTGCCGCATGTCGGCGGCGTCAGGATCGGGCATGACGTCGAAATCGGCGCGTTTAATACGATTGTCGGCGGCACTTTTAAACCGACAACAATCGGCGATTATACAAAGTCTGACGATCATGTGCACGTCGCGCATAATTGTCGTATCGGCTCGGCTTGTATGTTGACTGCGAATGTGACTTTCAGCGGCAGCACGACTGTCGGCGACAGATGTTGGCTCGGCGTAAATGCATCGACAATTCAGGGGACGGTGATCGGCAACGATTGCTTCATCGGAATGGGTTCGGTCGTCAAAAAAAATGTTCCGGACGGCGTGACGGTAAGCAACAATCCGGCGCAGACGCTCGAAGAACTTGCCTTGCAACGCCGCATCTTCAACAAACTCAAGAAACAATTTAAAGACGCGTTGTAAACAAAAAAAAACGCGCTTCCGCGCGGAATATTGATATACAGTCGTCGAGCCGTTTCATTCGACGGCGTTTTTTTTTTATTGTGTCCGATTTTGATTGTTGCGGAGCAACGCTTCTTTCAATCGCCCTTCGATCGCAATCAATTCCTTTTCTGCCGCCTGCCTCTTCCGACGTCCTTCTTCCTGTATCCGAACCGTTTCCTCGATTGTAGAGATCAAGTCTTCATTGACTTTTTTGACCGTGTCGATGTCGACGATGCCGCGCTCGTTCTCCTTCGCCGTGTCAATCGTATTTTGCTTGAGCAGTTCGGCATTTCGTTTCAACAGATCATTCGTCGTGTCGTTGACTGCTTGTTGAAGCGCAAGCACGTCGCGTTGCCGCGTCAGCCCCAGCGCGATCACCATCTGATTTTTCCACAGCGGGATCGTGTGATAGATCGCCGTCTGCACACGCTCGATCAGCACTTTATCGTTGTTTTGTATCAGCCGAATTTGCGGTGCGGTTTGTATCGCCAAGGTTCGGCTGATTTTTAAGTCGTGCACTTTTTTCTCGAAGCGATTGACGCTCTCCTCGAAATCCGCCACGACCTGCACCGCCATCGGATTATTCGACGCCGATGCCTGCTGTTTCAGTTTCGGCAACGTTACATTCCGCATCTCTTCGACTTTTTCTTCGCCCGCGCGGATGTATAATTGCAACTCCTTGAAATACTCCAAATTCTTTTCGTAAAGCCCGTCGAACATTGCCACGTCTTCGAGCATCTGCACTTTCGATTGCTCCAAACCCATTTCGATCCGCTCGACTTGCGTCGACAGCTTCTCGTAGCCGTCTTTGATCTCTTCAGCCTTGTTCATCATCGAGCCGATTATCGGCAACCGACTCAAGAAACTCTTCTTCTCGGTCGTGTCGAATTCTCGCACTTTGCCGACCAGATCATTCAGCAATTCGCCGACATGCCCGCTGTCCTTAGTCCGCACTTTCGACAAAATACTGTCCGAAAACGCCGCGATCTCTTTTTGCGCCGGTACTCCGTACGTCAACGCCGCCGAACTCTCCATCAGATTGATGTTGTCTTTAATCTCCGCAACCTTGCGCTTTTCCTCCGGCGTAAGTGCTTCAACCTGTTGCGTGATCTTCGCAATTTCCTGCTCCGGAATCACTTCCGCCACCGCTTGCGATTGCGTCGATTCCGCGCCTTTTGCCGCCATCAGATCATCTAAATTTATCTCTGCCACATTCATCGCTCCCATCAATTGTCTTTGACGTATTGATTATAAAAATCGTCAATCGGCATGAACAAATATCTCACGCCCTCGAGCAAACCGATCCACGTCGGCAACGTCGTCCAGCTGAAGATGAAATACAGCACGCCCAGCAATGTCTTGCCTTGATAGAACTTATGCGCGCCGACCGTGCCGAGGAAAATCGCCAATGCCGATTGAATCATCTTTTGTCGAATGACGGCAGGACGTTCGCCGTCGGGAATGGCGGAAACTTCCCGCCTGTCCGGACGAGCGGCTCGCGGCGGATATTTACGTCCGATTTGCGTCGGGATTTCTTCAAAAATCTTCTCGTCATCGTCGGTCGTCATCGTCGTCGTCGACTTCGTCAACCCCTCGCTTCGGAGATGTTCTTCCATTACGCGCAATTCGGCTTCGGTTGCCAACATCTGATCGTTGACGATGCGCTCGAGTTGTTCCGAGTACGCCGCTTCCAAGCCGCCGAGCGTGTCTTTGATCTTCGTTTTGAGCTCACGCACGCGATCCGTCGTCAATTGCGTCTCGTCGAGCTCCTCGAATTTTTTGATCATCCGCACCGTCCGATCTTGATAATAATCGACGAACTTCGACGCAATCAAAATCCGATTCGGCTCCTTCTGCATCTGCCGAAGAATATTTTTGCCGACATTTTGCAATTTCTTCAACCGCTCGGTGAGTTCTTTGTCGCGAGACGATTTGATTCGTTGCTCGATGAATTGAAAATCTTCGATCGCCTTGTCGTATTTCTCTTGCAACAGTGCCGCGCGCTCTTCTTCGATGTCTTTCAACTCGAGCCGCGCCGGTTGATTTTTTTTCATTCGATTGTAACCGATCGAAATGCCGCCGATCACTATCGACAACACCATTATGATCATCATCAAATTGTCTTCGTCCATGATACTCACCCCTCACCGTAATTCTATCACAGTCAAACAAATCCCTGCAATCAAAAATCTTTTTAGAGGAAATTTCACGACTCGGTTGAATACGATCCGCAAACTCGATGTGCGAGGAGGCGATATCAAATTGATTATGGAGAAATTGGCGGAGGCAACCGGCGGCGAGAGTTTTCGAGCGCATAAATATAATCTCGATCTCGTCAATGAGCGTCCGTCGATCGAGTACGGCGAGGAGAAACAACTCTCCTGCAATGCGCGCGGCGAAACCAATCCGTCTCGCAATTACAGATCGCTCGCCGAGAAGAGTCGTAAGCTGATTGAGCTCGGCGTTCAGTACCTGACGTATTTTCTCGACGGCTCGCGGCGCGTTTTCAAAGTCGACGACATTGCTTACGGCAAGTCCGGCGGCAGGAAGATTTTTTATCCCGTGATTGCGGGGCAGGTCGGGATTGCCTGTTGTCGACGCCGGAACAAAAAACTCGCGCCCGAGAAGTTCGATCGGCGATTTCTGTTGGCGTTGCCGGACATTGCCGACGCCAATCGCTTGAGCGGTTTTTGGGCGGCTTGCACGAAGAAATTGAACGACGTCGACGCACTTCGGCGATTGGACATTCGCTTCGAGGAGATTCTTCGATACAACACGTCGAGGGACGAGAAGAAGTTCGAGGATCGCGCCGTCGCTCAAATTATGAGTTTCATGAATAAGCGCGAGCAGGAAACAGTCGCCGAGCTCGTCCGCGACGGCAAACTCAATCAAAACAATTATCTCGTCAAGGACGGCTCGCTCGAGTATCTGCCGCTCGACAAAAAAGCCGATAAGCAGGCATTGCGGCGTTTCAAAAACAATTATTGTTGGGTGCTCGGAGTGTCGAAGACGTTCAATCCCGACGCGTGTCTCGACGCGAGGAAGAAAGCCAATCACGGTTTCATTGCCGAGTTGCCGCTCCATCATCGGACTCCGGCAATTTGTTTCGAGAACAGAGACTTGTTCGGCGACGCGAAGTTTGCGGTGTGGTACATTCGCTTGCGCGACAAACTCCGCACCCCGTTCGACGGCGTGATTAAGGTCGAAAAAATGCTCGTCACCGAGGAAGAGCTCAAGTACGGCATGAATTCCGAGGCGATCGACGTGTTGAGCGCGCTGTTGATCAACGAGCGCAATCCGGTTTGCTACGGCTCCGACCTGCGCTGGGCAAATCATCTCTACCCGATTTATCTTACCGAGACATTCATCAAGTCGAAATACATCGGCACAGCCGGTTTTCTGCAATTGTTTTGAATGAGGTGATCCAATGAAGCAAAAGCCGATCGGGCGCGTGATTGCCACCGAGCGCACGCCGACCACCATCGACAAGTTCCAATTCTGGATGAATGACGACGAAAAACTCCGCGCCTTCGATGTCGTCAAAGTCAAACACATCGACGACTCGTATTCGTACGGCGTGATTGAAAACATCTCGCACATCACGGACGCGACGAGTTTCTTGACGAATTTCATATCGAGCGACTTCGGCAATCCCGAGCTCGAGGCTCCGACCGTTCGTTTCGGAATGAATTTCGCCGAGGCGAGTGTGTCTTTCAACAGCAAGCATCTCGATACGCCCGTGCATAACAACGCCGCCGTCTTCCGCGCGGAGCCGAACGAAATTCTCTTTGCGCTCGGGCTCGACAAAATTCAAAATCCGCTCGCATGCGGCATGATCAGAATGTACGCAGGCACCGACGCCGAGATCAATCTGCCGGTTCATTTCAACTCGAAATTCCTGCTCGGACCGGAAGGCGCGCATCTCAATATCTCCGGCATCAGCGGGCTCGCCGCGAAAACTTCTTACGCCATGTTTCTGATCAAATCGATCCAAGATCATTACATCGGCAATCAAACCGACGAGACGGTTGCGTTCGTGCTGTTCAACGTCAAGGGCAGAGATTTGATGGCGGTGCATCGCGAAAACGACGACGCCGAAACCGTCCGCGAGCAATATCTGAAGATGGGCTTGACGCCGAAGCCTTTCGAGCGCGTCCGATATTTCATTCCGTTCGCGCAGAGCACGTATCTGTCGAGAGACGACGTCGAGAATTACATTTCCGCGCGGCTGTTGAAGAAATTCAAGTACACGTACGCGGACGACCGCGAGAGTATCGAGATGCTGTTTGCGGATATCGACGATCCGAATCAAACGATGGAGTCGATCATCAGCAAGATCATCGACGATTCCGATCCGGAGTTCGGCAGCATTTCGTCGTGGGACGGCTTCCTCGGCAAGCTCGGCGAGATGTCACAAAAATCGTCCGGCAAGGGCGGCAATGAAATTTCGGTTTTGAGCTGGCGCAAATTCAAGCGCATCATCAACAAGACGATCAAGAACGACTCGATGTTTGCAAATCGCTGTGACGGCAATTCCGAGTGTCGACTTGCGAGCGAGCTCAAATCGATTGCGCCCAACGACGTTTTCGTGATTGACATTGCAAAACTCTCGTCGGATAAGCAGGCGTTTGTGTTCGGCGACGCCGTCAAGACGATCTACAATCTCAAGCTCGGCGAATACGATGATGAAGGCGTCGAGCCGCCGTCGAAGATCGTGATCTTCATCGACGAACTCAACAAATACGCGTCGAAAGACACGCCGCGATCTTCGCCGATTCTGCAAGTGATTTTGGACGTGACGGAGCGCGGGCGGTCGATGGGCGTGATACTCTTCGGCGCGGAGCAGTTCCGATCGAACATTCATGCGCGGGTGACGGGCAATTGCGCGACGCACGCTTACGGACGGACGAACTCGATCGAGACGGCGGCGGCTGATTATCGCAATTTGCCGCAGACGTACAAAAACATGTTGACGCGGCTCGAGCAGGGCGAATATTTGATCCAAAATCCGATCTTTCGCTCGCTGTTGAAGATTCGATTTCCGAAGCCGATCTATAAGCAATTCAACGATTAGGAGGACGACGATGGCAGAATACAATTTCGGCGCAAACATATTGGAGACACTGACTGTGAGCATGTACAGCGAGCCGAAGACAATTTATCGCGAATACATTCAAAATGCGTGCGACTCGATCGACAAAGCAGTGCGCGAGGGCGTGTTGCAACCGAATGAAGGCGAGATCGTGTTGGAGATTGACAGCGACGCTCGCAAGATCACAATCGAAGACAACGCGATGGGAATTCCGGCGGCGGATTTCAAGCGCGTGCTCGGAAATATCGGAGACTCGGAAAAAGACAAAGACACAGACAAAGGCTTTCGCGGGATCGGACGGCTGAGCGGGCTGGGTTATTGCAGACAATTGATCTTCACGTCGAAATGTCGCGGCGAGAAAGTCGTGTCGATCATGAAAAGTGACGGCGAGATAATGCGGGCAATGATCAACGACAAGGGGAGATACTCGGCGATTGACATGCTGAAAGAGATGAACACATTCGAGATACGTCCGGCGCGAGACGACGACAGAGACGGTTTCAAAGTCGAGTTGATCGACGTGCTTGATACTGCCGATAAAATCATCGGCGATATTCAGGCAATCAAAAATTATCTCGCGTTCGTGTCACCCGCGCCTTACGACAGTACATTCATCTACTCGGCAAAAATTTACGAACACGCGCGCGAACTCAATCAACCGATCGACGAGTACAACATCTTTATCAACGGCGAACGGATTTTAAAAACATACTCGACGACACTCGAAACAGCTCGGAGCGGCGGCGATAAAATTGTCGACGTCGGCTTCAAAGATTTTTACGATGACGACGGCAGTTTGCTCGCGTGGATGTGGATCGGTATTTCGAGATTCAAAGGCAAGCTCGGGCAGAAATGTTTGATGCGCGGCATTCGACTTCGCAAAGAGAACATTCAGATCGGTGACGATAACACCATGCAAAGATTTTTCAGCGAGGAACGCGCGGGGAATTACTTCATCGGCGAAGTGCATGCGATTGCGAAGGATTTGATTCCGGACTCGCAACGCGACTTCTTCAATGAAAACGAGACGTGGTTGAAACTGCAGCTGAAACTGGTCGAATACTTTCGCGATCAATTGCAGAAACTTTATCATTACGGTTCGGACTTCAATTTGATTGCAAAGTACGCGGTCGATCAAGAGGCGTTTGAAGAGAAACGACAACGCAATCTGTTCATCGATGAAGAGCAACTGTCGAAGGCGGAACGGGAGCTCGAAAAATCGAAGCGGCAGGCGGATCGGGCTCGAAAAGCACTCGACAATGCGCGGCAGAATTACGAGGGCGACGAGTTGATGACTTCCGTGCTCGATCAATTGAAACTTGAGTGAACTACTACCTGCATTAATAACTAGAATATCCATATTATCTCCTTTAAATTTAGTCCTGCAATACCGTGATTGCAATTGCCTGTACTATATCATTAACTGTT
>CALGGX010000123.1 GCA_937916025.1 uncultured Selenomonadales bacterium | reverse complement strand
GAGTTTTTGAATGAAATCCTTCTTCGAGCCGTGCGCGCTGATCACATATCCGCCCGCCGGAATTACATTATTGCCTTTGCCGATCGTAACGAGCTTGACGATGCCGCGCTCGACGACCGCCTCCGAGCCGAAATCATTCGTGCCCGTCGTCCGCCCTTGGAAATTGTTGTAGACGACGATCGAATTTTCGCTGCGCATGCAATTGACTCCGCCAATCTCGGTCGACATGCCGCCGCTCGACAGAGTGCCGCGATATTCGACGCGACCGAAGATTGTCGAGCCGTCTTCGTTGATGCCCATTGCCGAGCGCGTGAAGTACGTCGTGCCGACGATCACTCCGTCAATTTTCGTCACGCCGAGCAATTCGCCGCTCAAGCCGAAGTAACTTGCATTGATCGCCGCCGTCGCTCCTCCGGACATGTTTTTGACTGTTGCCCGCCCCGGAATGATTCCGCGCGCGAGTGCCGGGCGCAATTCGTAATTTTCATGCGCCGCAATCAGTGCAAACGCCATCACTCCGTTTCGATGCACGACTTTGAATTCAAGTCCTTCATCTTCGACAACAGGAGGTTCGGGGGTTTTCGATTGTTCGGTTTCGACGTCGGGAACGGTATAATCCGGCAGATCGGTTTTCGGCTGGTTATCCGATTGATCTGAAGGCGGCTCATCAGTCTGCTTCGGAAGTTTTTCGGGATCCGCCCATTCCGTCCAATCAAACGGCTTCTCTTCCTTTTTCGGCGGCGGAGGCGGCGGTTCGGTTGTCATCGGCGGAATATCCATCGACGGCAACTCGACTTCATCGCCGTCTTTCAATTGCTGTTTACTGACTTTCGCGGCAGAGCCTCGCTCAATCACCCGCGCGGCGGCATCGACACTCGTTCCGGTCAAAAAAATACACGCGACGAACGCGGCGAAACATTTTTTGATTATCGACATATGCAATCACTTTCCGATCGTCAATCTGTTGATGAGAGGCAAAACTTTTCCTATGTTAGCGAAGACGACGACGATTGTCAATGAAATTGCAACGGTCGCAAAGTAAAATGCGATCGAGATCGGTGCTGTCATCAATCGTCCCGTCGATTGCAAAAACAGCACGAGATACGTGATGACGAGCGGGTGCACGAGATAAGCGAAATACGAATGCCTTCCGAGCATCGACAGCACTCGATTGAATGCGCCGAAGTCGACGACGGTGAACAGCGCGAAGAAGAACGTCGACGCGGCGATTGTATAGAGAATGCCTTCCGGCGAGAGTTGGTGCGCGGTATTGACGGCAGCTTCGATGGTCGAGCGGCGGACGACGATGTAGTAATGCGTGAGGAGCGCGGTGAGCGTCGCGAAAAATGCGATCGAGATCGAAATGAAATGCCGGTGCATGAAGTGCTCGAACTTCTCGAAACGCACGGCGAGCCAACCGCCGAACACGAAGATAAAGATGTAATGCAAAACGAGCCAATTCAGTCGGAAGAATAAAAACCAGCGCAGGAGATCGTCTTGCGGCAGTGAGTAGACGAATTGATTGAAGGCGGCGTTGTAGCTCGAGAAGTAGTCGAATGCGATCTGAAAGATCAGCAAAGCGATCAATCCGCGCGGAGTGATCCGACGGACGATTGCAATCCAGAGCGGCATCAGCGCGTAAAACCAGATCAAAATCACGAGGAAATACAGTTGATATTTCGCAATGCCGAAGAACAGGATTTTTGCGAGATAATCCGGCGCGGGAAATCCGACGTTGTAAAACCAACCGTCGTGCGCGAGATAAAAAATCGACCACGCGAGGTACGGAATCAGCACTGTCTTCAGCCGACGGCGCATGAAGTTTGCGTAGTCGAAAGGCGCGTCGAGATCGAGTCGATAGAACAAGCCGAATGCGGATATGAAAAAGAAAATCGGCACCGCGAACCGCGTCGCGATCTCGAACAGCGCGACGAGATTTGCGTTTGCCGAAGGATTTGTCAAGTATTGCGAGCCGATGTGAATGCCGATGACTCCGAGCATCGAAATGCCGCGCATGTATTCGATAGCCGGAAGTCGTTTTCGATCTTTGACCGTCATTTACTCAGTACGAATGTGACATGCACCGATGCGGAGCATGCGAGCGTTCCGGCTTCGATCGGAGTGGCGGCGTCCATGGACATTTCGACCGTTGCCATCATCTTTGCATTGCGTTGCATGCCGAAAAATCCGCCGTCATTTACATTGACTTCCTGCACCGAGACGATTGATTTGCCGAGTTCGCGCGCGACGAGTTCAGCCTTGCGTCGAGCATCTTTGATTGCGACGACCAACGCCTGATCTCGGAGTGATTTCTGATCTTTAAAGCCAAAGTCGAGAGAGTTGATGTTGTTCGCGCCATTGGCGAGTGCGGCGTCGATGATCTTGCCGACGAGCTCGAGATTGTCGACGGTGACGTTGACGGAGTTGCTGACGACGTAGCCGCTGATCTCATGGCGGCGGCTTTCTTCCTGCCGATATGTCGGGCGGAAATTGTAATCGCCGGTATGAATATTCCTGCGCTCGATGCCGAGTCCGACGATCGCGTTGACAATGCTTTGCGCGGATTTTGCATTTGATGCGGAGGCTTGCGTGGCGTCTCGATCCTGCGTGACGACGCCGATTGAGATCGTTGCCCGATCGGGAGCCGCCTCAACAATTCCCTCGCCGCTCACAGACAGAGTCGGCAGATGTTCTTCGGCAGTTGCCGCCGAAGTCGCGTTGTTTGCATTCATTGCGAGCAACAATACCAATGCCGCCAATATTTTTTTCATTGCCGATCACTCCTCGCTGAAATTGTTAAGTTTCTTGTCTTTATAGAACTTCGTGCCCTTGAGAGTAGCCTCGAGCGTGAGCCCTTTCGTTGTCATTTGATAGATCCAAGTGCCTTTGGCGGCAATATCCGCGCCTTCGACCGAGCCGCCGCTCACGCCGTCGCTGGCGGTTGCCTCTGCCGAGCCGCCGAAGCGCGTCTTGCCGGAGATGAACGAGTCCCACGCTTCTTTATCGTCGAAGACGAAGACGAGATCGTATTCCTTCGCGCCGAGACCGAGCCCGCCGCTGACTTCCTTCATGCGCATGAAGACTTCTTCGCCGGTTTGATTGTTGACGGCGAGACCGCGCCCGTGAGAAGCTCCGAAGAGCAGAACTTTCACTCCGGCATTTGAAAGAGTCGCGTACGCGTAACATTCATGAATTACACGGCGCGCGTTCGGATATTTTTGATACAGTCGATCGAGAGTCTCCGCCGACATATGTCTGATCTCGGCGCGCTGTTGAGCCGCAGACTCGTCCGACTTCGCAAACGCCGTCGACATTGCGAGCAACATTCCGAGCATCAGCAATGACAAAAATTTTTTCATCGCGCATCACTCCTTCCAATCGCGAGTGATTGTATCAGAGTATGCGTCGATAAGTCAATCAATCTCTTCGAGATAAAAACTCAACCAATTCGGTTGATCGAGTTTGTCTCCCTGCGAGTGATAGTAATGTTTGACTTCATATGCATTGTATTCATACTTTGGCCAATCCAGCAAAACCGCATTACCGTCTGCAAATATCAGATAATCTCGAACGAAATTCCAATACGTTTCAAGCAGAGTATCGGGTTCTATCGGCGCAATACATTCACGATAAAACGTTTTTGCTATATATACCTCGCAAGAGTAAAGTCGATCCCAAATTCTGTAGAATTGCCTCACCTTCGGATTTAACATAAGTTGACGCGGATTGGGATGTGGTATCGGACATATATAACGTCTTGCAATGTTTTCCAATTTTACAAAATGATTAAGATGTCGGAGATATTGAATGGTCTCGGCAGATGTTTGTTTGGATATACCGAAAAGTTTCAACATATCTTCGATCGCTCCGAAATAAAATTGATCAGACACAAAAAAGGCCCACCACAGAGAATTATGAAAATGTCCCCAAACCAAAATGCGTTTTTTCAATTTATTGCCGAACGGTGGAAATGCCTTAATCATGTTTCGGAAATAAATCAGGAAGTCATGTCTGTAAAATCTTTGATCGGTACGAGTTTTGAGCGCAAATTTTACTGCCGTATTTTTACGGAGATATTTCATTCCCTGTAACGAACTCTCGAGCTGGTAATTAATATGTGACATTCCGGGAGTCGACGGCAATTCGTTTTCGAGAATGACAATCGAATTTTTTTGACAAGCCGTGCGGAACTGATCGGTCGCTTCATTATGCCATGTAGAAATGACTATCGGAACGTGCGGATATATTGTTCGGTATTGCAAAACAGTTTGGAGAGTGCAATTGTTGTTATAGTCGATCGGTCCTTGCACAACAATACCTGTATCGTCGAGATCGAATTTCGGCATCGCACGTATACGTGTATCAATAAATTGCACTTTTAAGTTTTGGTAACGGGGATCAAGAAATGTCGTCATTCCGCGAGACAGTCTTTGCGACAAAGCAATTGGCGGTAAAATGCCGATCCCGTCCTCGTTGTATTGTTGAAGTACTCGGAACATCGTCAAGCGGTCGTAAAGTGCCATGCACTCTTCGTCGTTCAACGCAAACGCCGGAATGTTGAGTTGTTGTCCGCCGACAATGCCGATTGCAATGTTTGTCAACGGATTCGGCGGCGATTTTTTGTCGAGTATGACAATGCCCGTCTTCGGATTGAAATTGCGAACGCACTCGTCGAAGCCTTTCACCGGAACGCCGAGGATCGATTGCGGAGTCGGCGGCATCGGACTGTTGACGAGCAATGCGCGCGGAGTGTTTTGAAGTCGCTTCATCAGTGCAAACAAATTTTGAATGTTGCCGCCATGCACGAGCAGATATATCTCCGAATGCGTTCTTACGAATTGCTCGAGTTCCGGCAGCATGCGCTGAACCTTCGCCGTGTCAAACATCGCCGTCGCCTCCGAAAATTTTGCGCGAAATCGGATTTGCAATGAATTTATTCAGATCGTCCGGCACGCCCAGCCCGTACATCCCCGCGTCGAGCCGACCGACATTGTAAAATCCGATCCGCAATCCGTCTTCGATGATCAGATTATACACCGGCGCGACGTAAAATTCATTATTGACTCGGAGATTGCGCTTGATCATCTCGTCCGCGCCGCGCACGTAATCCCGACCGCGAGCGAAGTTGTAAATGCCGACCGTCGCCTCGTTCGAGATCACTTCCTTCTCGCGCACCATCGTCACCAGCCGATTCTCGTCGAATTTAATGAACGACCACTTATTGTCGTCGGCAAACATCGTCATGATCAAGCCGTCGAGTCCTTCGCCCGCCGCGAGATAATCGTTGATGTCGATGTCGACGTACTGATCGGAATTGGCAATCATGAGCGGATCGTCGTTATCGATGTACTCGCGCGCGAGCAGAACCGTGCAAGCCGCGCCTTCGGTCACTCTGTCGACCGGAACGACGACGCAGCTCGGCGCAATCGCCTCGAGCTTTGCCGCCAGATCGTATTTTTCGAGATGCTCCGCCAAGCAGAGATAGATAAACCGATGCTCGATGCGCGGCGCAATATTCTTCGTCACGCACTCGATCATGTAATGTCCGTGCACGTCAATCAGCGGCTTCGGCATTTTGTAGCCGGCATTGGCGAAACGACTCCCGCGCCCCGCCATCGGCACCACGATATTCAACATTTCAATTCTCCTCCTCTTCAGCGAGATACTTGTCATCATTCGCGCCCGGCAATTTCACGACCGTCAGCACGACGTCCGTCAACGCATCGAAACGCGTCACGTCATTCGGCTCGGCAATCACAATATCACCGCGTCCGAATTCGCGCCCGAACATTCTGATCCGACCTTCCAACACGACCGTGATCTCCGTCGCGATCTTGTGGTAATGCGCGTCCTCGTAATCGCCGGCTTTGTATTCCTTCACCGCGACCTCGACATCGTTCGTCCGGTACAGCGTCGGCTCGAAATTCCCGACAAACCAACCGCGCACCATGTCTTTCAACTTCCCGCTCTTCAATCAACTCACTCCTTCAACATTGCGAACGTGCTGTTCATATTCGGCGATCTCCTTCGGCGTCGTCAGCGGATAATACAGCGCGTTGTCGACCGCGAAACACCCGATCACTTTCTGTTGCAAAACCATCTCGTTGTACGCCGGACAGGCATAATACACGCCGTTCACTCCGGCATCTTTGCGGATCATCTTTTTGACGCTCGAGACGAAATCGCTCCCGCGCTTGACGTAATAAAAGCCGGTCGTCGCATGATTGCTGATCGGATCTTTTTCCGCCGCCTCGATCACAAAGCCGTCGTCGTCAAGCCGCACGTACGACCAGCGAGGATGCACCGATTCAAACGTCACGATGCCGCCGTCCCAATCCTCCGCGCGGAATTTGTCGACAATCGATTGCAGATCGGCTTCAAGAATTTGATCGCCGTTGCTGATCACCAGCTCGTCGTCGTTGTCGATATACTCCGCCGCAAGCAGAATTGAGCACGCCGCGCCGCGAGTCTGCCCTTGCGCCACCACCACACGACAGCCCGGCAACAGCAATTTCAGCGACTTGCCGATATGGTAATTGTGCGCGTCATCTTTGTTGACGATGAAGATGAATTGCTCCGCGCGGAGTTGCCGGATCGATTCGCACACGCGCTGAAACAGCGGCTTGCGATTGATCTCCGTAAAATTCTTGTTGTACTTGAAACCGGACTCTTTGAAGAGTTTGCTGTCGCCCGCCATCGGCACAACCACATTCATATGATCCCCTCCTCCGCCTGACGGATTGCCGCCTTCAACGCCAGGTAGTTCACGTCTTTGACTGTCTCGACTTGATAAACATGCCCGCCCGAGCCTTGCGCCGCCTTAATCCCGTTCGGATTGTCTTCGACGATCAAACACTCCGTCGGTTGCAAATTAAATCGCTCGATCGCCACGGTATAAATTTCAGGATCGGGCTTCGGCTTTTTCACGTCTTGATTGCTGAGCATGAACTCCATGTACTGCTCGAGGTTGCTTTTTTGCATCATCATCACGACAGAGTTGCGCACGGAATTCGACGCCACCGACAGCCGATAGCCTTCCGCCTGCAATTTCGACAGCGCGTATTCGTGATAGAACGTCGGCTTGCACTTCTGATAGATGATCTCCATCGTGTACTGCTGTTTCATCTCGTTGATGAAGGCATGCAACGCGCGCGGCAAGTTCCGCTCCATCGATAGCATTTCCAATTTCATGCGCGTCGGCAAACCGTCGTAAGTCACCAAATGATCGTAGCGGCTGATGTTGTAGCCGAACAAATTCAGCGCGCGGTTCAATGCCTCGTAATGCCAATCTTTTGCCTCGATCAGCACGCCGTCCATGTCAAAAATGATCGCCTTGATCGTCAATGCGTTTCACCTCCGAAAAATTTCGCGGCTTCCGTCGACAGATCGGTGCAGAGATAAAAATTCCGATCGCCGATCGATTTCAATCTCGACCACAACGCATGCGGCTCGCGATCATGCAATTCCGGAGAGACGACGCATACTTCTTTGCCGTTCGACAGATGCTCGACAATCAATTCATTCGTCAACCAGTCGTCTTTGTCGAATGCGTCGAGCCAAACGCCCGCCGCCTCTTCATACAACGCCGGCGACTTTTCAAACTCGCTCTGCCGCGTAAAGAAGCGCAAGCCGAGCGTCCGATACCACAGCATTTGCGGCACCGACATGTCAAATGCGAAGTAATTTTTCAATCCGAACTCTCGCAATTGATCTCGCAACTTCATCGCCAGACCGTCCGCCTTGATGTTGATCGCAAAGCAAAATTGATCGTTTGCATCTTTCAGCAGTTTGAAAACATCCTCGAGCGCGGGCGAGTTGTCGTCGGCAATGTCATGCGAGATCACGAGCGCGCCGCGATAATCTCGAACGTCACTTTCAAAGCCGAAGCCGCGATCGATTGATCTTCTCAACGCCGCGAGAGAATTTTTTTCCGCCGCCTCATTCCAATTGCCGCGATGACAAAGAATTTTCATGGCTGATCAGCTCCTTTCAAACACGAAAAGAAGCCCTCCACTCGAAGTGAAGAGCTTCAAAAAATCCAAAGGAAAGCTTAGTTACAACCCCCCCCTGTGTTTAAAAATCGAGTTCACAAAAAACACTCTCCTCAAAATTATTTGTGCCAAAATTCGACATATCGAGAAAAATTCCTGCCGCAATCATCTCGCAATGCCGAGTTCGGACATAATAAATTTCTGCTCCGCTTCCATTTCGCGCCGCTCGTCTTCATCAATGTGATTGTAGCCGAGAAGATGCAACATCCCATGCACGATCAGAAAGATCATCTCGCGCTTGAATGAATGCCCGTACTCATTCGCCTGCTCCCACGCGCGCTCGACACTGACAACAATATCGCCGAGCTGATCGACATGCTCCTCGTCGCCGTAATCGATCTGCGGCTCCTCGCTCTCGTTGAATGCAAACGACAACACATCCGTCGGACGATCGACGCCGCGATACTGCCGATTCAGCTCATGAATGCGCGCGTCATCCGTCAACGTAATGCTCACTTCGCAATTCGCCGCGTCGTAATTCTCTCCGATCAATTCAACCGCGCGGACGATCTCGCGCTTGAGATAATCGTCAATCGAGATCGTCTCGGGATCAATGCTGATTGTTATCTCCATTCGACAGCTTCCTTTCGTAAGCGGCATACGCGTCGACAATGCGCGAAACGACATCATGTCGGACGACATCCGCACTTTCAAGTCGAGTTATGCCGACGCCTTTTATATTCGATAAAACGTTGACGGCTTCGGCAAGCCCGGACGGCACTCCGCGCGGCAAATCGATCTGACTCAAATCGCCGGTGACGACCATTCGCGAGTTAAATCCGAGCCGCGTCAAAAACATTTTCATTTGCTTCGACGTCGTGTTTTGCGCCTCGTCGAGAATGATGAACGCGTCGTTGAGAGTTCTGCCGCGCATGTAAGCGAGCGGCGCGATCTCGATGACGCCCTTCGCCGTGAATTTCTGAAACATGTCGAAACCGAGAATTTCCTGCAATGCGTCATAGAGCGGGCGGAGGTACGGATCGACTTTGTCTTTCAAATCGCCGGGCAGGAACCCGAGTCGTTCTCCGGCTTCAACGGCGGGGCGCGTCAAAATGATTTTCTTGACGTCTTTGACGCGGAGATAAAAACAGGCGAGCGCAACGGCGAGAAATGTTTTGCCGGTTCCGGCAGGTCCGACGCCGAGCGTGACGACGTTGTCTCGCATCGTATCGACGTAATTCTGTTGCCCGACGGTTTTGGCGTGAATGTGCGTGCCGCCGGCGGTGACGAGTATCGTCTCGAAGTTCATTTTTGAGTTAAGATTTGCAGTCAAAGAAGACAACCACTCCGTTTCAATTAGGAATTAGGAATTAGGAATTAGGAATTTTTAATTACGAATTACGCATTACGAATTACGAATTAAAATTGTTGTAAGGCAGATGAAAGACTATGCGAAAAGTTGTTTCGGTTTTGATGATGCTGATGTTGGTGATGGTGTATTTCATCGGCAATTACTTCGTCGAGTATGCGCTCAAGAGAGGAGCGGACGGCTCGCCTCCCGCCGCTTGCGCAAAGATCGCCGATCCCAATCTGAAATCGCCGCCGCTGCCGACATTCGATCGCGAAGTGTGGACGATCGAGTCCGACGACGATCTCAAACTCGTCGCCGATCATTTCTCGCCGAAAGATCAAACGCATCACTGGGCGTTGCTCGTTCACGGCTACGGCAGGGATCGCACGTTTGCTTACGATTACGCGCAGGAATATCTCGAGCGCGGTTGGAATGTGGTGACGCCCGATCTCCGCGCGGCGGGAGAATCGGAAGGCGTCTACATCACGATGGGCGGCAAGGAGAGCGACGATCTCGTGCTGTGGATCAAGAAGATCGTCTCGACCGATCCGAGCGCGGAGATCATTCTGCACGGCGTCTCGATGGGAGCCGCGACCGTGATGATGACTTCGGCGAAGGAATTGCCGCCGCAAGTCCGCGCGGCTGTCGAAGATTGCGGCTATACCTCGGCTTATGCAATGTTCACTCTTCAGCTCAAAAAGATATTCGGCTTGCCGAAGGTGCCGATAATGCCGTGCGTCGATCTCGTCAGCCGAATCGAAACCGGTTGCGCGACCTCCGAAGCCGCACCGCTCAAAGTCGTTCATAAAACCAAAATCCCGATGCTGTTCATTCACGGCGACGCCGACATGTTAATCCCGCACTCGATGATGATTCGGCTGTTCGAGACGAGCGGCGCGCCGGTTAAAGAGCAATGGACTGTGGCGGGAGCCGATCATGCCGAGTCGAAACCGATCAATCCGACGGCGTATTTCGAGCATGTGTTCAACTTCATCGATCGCTTCGTCGATTGAGCAGCTCAACCGCGAGCCGCGCGTTTTCGATTGCCTTGTCGTGCAGATTTTTAAACAGCTCCGAACCGCGTAATTTCGACTCGCAATTTAATTTCATTCGCGCCGCCCGCAAAATCATATCCGACGAAACCGAGTCCAATCGCCCGACCGGTTCCTCGCCGATCGAATCCAAAAACCGATCGATCTTCGGATCGTATGAAATGCCGAGCATCGGAACGTTCATCACGCCGGCGAAAATCAACGCGTGCAGGCGGACGCTGATCAGCAAATCCATGTTGCCGACGAGTGAAAGCAATTCGCCTGTCGAAAACTCGCCGTCGAGCACATCGCAATCAACCGCCGAGATTTCTGCCACTTCCCGCGCCGCGCGGACGTCTTCGGGATATTGCATCGGCAAAAAAATTATTCGCGCATCAAATTCATGCGCGAGTGAATCGACAGCCGCCGCCAATTGCCGACGACACTGCTCCCAACCGTGCCATCGTCGAACCGCAACTCCGATCAATGTCGAATGATTGTCGAGAAATTTACCCTCGCCCGAGCGTCTCAAAATATCGCGTCCGATCGAAAGTGACGCGGGGCGAATTGCCAACACCGGATCTGCAGTGCAGAAAATTCTCGGGCGATTGATCCGAAGTCGGGATAATTCTTCCAACGAACCATGGTCGCGCACGGTGATCAGATCGACGCCGTTGACGATCCAATGCATCAATCGGCGAGCGAGCGAGCCCTTGATCGGACCGATTCCCTGTGCATAGAGCATGACCTTTCGCCCGAGCAGTCGCGCGAGAAAAATTATGCCGAGGTAATAATACAGACTCCTGCGACTGGTGACATTTTGCAGGAGCGAGCCGCCGCCGCTGATGACGAGATCGGCTCCGGCGATTTTTTTTGCAATCGAAAACGGATTGAGCCACGGAATTGCGTCGACGCCGTGGCGTTTTTTTGTGTCCTCGGGATTGACAGAAATGACCGTGACGGAAATGTTTCCGAGCTCGCCGAGGAGTTCGAGCATTGCCGCGAGCATTGCCTCATCGCCGGCATTTTTCGAGCCGTAATAGCCCGATATCACAATCTTCATCACTGAACTCTGTCAACTCCGCTGTCAATTTTTAAAACGCAAATAAAAATTCACTGCCGCGATTGGAATGATGCCGAGCACCGCGCCGACAATCAAACCGTCGATGCCGCGCATGAATGACATGTAAATCGGCGTGCGCATGTGCGCGAATGTTTCAACCATCGAGCTCTGACCGAGCGTCGCCGCAATTACCAAAAACAGCAACACCATTTTGGGGAATTTCTTAAAAAAAGCCATGATCCCGAGCATGAATGCGGGATGCCCGATCAGAATTTCTTTCGAGCGCGGGCGGGCGTAGAACCAATTCTCGAGAGCCGCGCGGAATTTGACTTCAATGCCCGGCACCGGCATGCCCGCGGTGTGACCGCTCCGCGCAATCAGAATGATAAATGCGATCGCGACGATCGACAAGCCGACGAAGGTTTTGATGCGAACCGGCATGTCGAGAATTTTTTTGAGCTGATCGAGCGCGCTTAAATTCTGCAGGTTGCGTTCGTCCGTGTCGTCGATGACGTTGAATCGCTGAAGGAATGCAATCGAGACCAAAATCAACGGCAGAATGAACGTCAATTTCGTTCCGCGATAGATGTTGAATTCGAGAAAATACTCGATATCCGAAAGCGCGCCGGAGAGATATGCCGCGCCCGCCATCGACATCGCGCCGGTGACCAACAGCGCAAAAATCGCCGTCAAAATGATCTGCACGATCGAGACCGGCGTTTTGATTTTGATCATTCTGCCTTTCAATCGCCGAATTCGGAGGTTTTCTCGGAGTTTCATGAAGCGAATGCGATCGAGTTGCCAAACGATTGCAAGCACGGGGAATAAATTCGCCGCCGCAAACGCCGCAAACAATCGGACTTTGCCGCCCGCGCCAATGACAATCGGAATGATCATCGCGAGCGCGAGCACTCCGAACAGGATCAATTGCAGACGCAAATTCCGATTGAGTTTCGGCGAGATCAGCGATAAATACAGAATGATCGCCGCCGCCGTTCCGAGCATCACCAACGCGCGCAATGCCGTCGAGGGATAATAATTGTCAAATCTCGACGCCGCTCCGAGATTAAAGCCCTTCGATTTGATTGCGTCGGCGGTGTCGCGGAAATATTTCATATTCGTCTCGAACAGCGATAACTCGCCGTCGGGCTTGTCATAAATTCGAAGCAGGTCGATGCGAATGTTGCGCTCGAGATCGGTCGTTGCCCAGCGATTAACGGCGGTTTCAATCGGCAACTTCGGCTGTTCGTCTTTCGGAATGGCATAGAGCCGCGCCGTGCGATCATATCCGAGGACGCGCGCGAGATCGAGCAAGCCCGCTTGCGGATAAAACTGCAATTGCGAAGTGTGCTCGATCAATCCGAGCGTCAAATTTCGGCGAGACATTTCTTCTGCCGTCGTTTCGATCGACTTTGATGCGCCGAGTGCCTGTTGCCCGTCGAAAACAATTTCCGAGATCGGGAAGCCGTCGAGCCGGGCGAAAACCGCGCGAACATCATCCGGCGAGCAGTTTTGATAATTCGACGGACGCGCGAGGATCAAAAATCCCGCATTGCGCGCTGTTTCCAATTCGTAAGTCGCAAAGCCGAGTTTGACTGTCATGAACGGCGCGTATTGAACTCGGAGCTCGAGCACTTCGCCGGTTTCGAGCGTCAAAACGCGGACGCGTTCGTTGTCGATTCGGCGAATGATGTCGTCTTTGACTTCGGCATAAACATTCGGGTCGGTGCCGAGGACGTAGACTCGATTCGGATCGATCTCGCCGTTTTCAATCAGTCGCCGCCAATCGTAATCGGCGAGCGTGCCGTTGTAATACGCGGCAATCAAATCGTAACCGGCAGAAACGACAATGCGCCCCTGACGCGTGAGTTTTTCGAGCGTCGTTTCGTAAATCGCCAGCGAAGTGATTCCCGCGCGCTTCGCTTCGGCGAGCACCGTCGACAGCTCGATTCCCTCGCGCTCGGAAAGATTCCAAAGACTGTCGTAATCGATCGAGAGATCGACCGTATTATTGCCGACTTCGACAGAATTGCGTTGCACGCCGATTGCAATCGAGGCAATCAAGCCGAGGACAATCGCAAGAAGCAACAATCGGTTGTAAAGAAATTTTTTCATTGCACTTTCCTGACGGCAGTCAAAACCGCCTGCCCGTCCTGCAGTTCGACTTTGGTAAATTTCAGATCGAGCGGCAATTGCTCCGAGTCGACGATTTTCATGTCGGTGAAGAAACTGTCGAGTTGAACGTGGCGGAGCAACGCGTTGTGAATGTTGAGGCGCGTGGCTCGGAAATACAAATCGCCGCCGTCGGCAATCACTATTCCGTCGAGATCAACGTCCGCCGCCCGTCCGAAGACTCGCGCCGTTGCCTGCGCATTGATCGTCTCCGGCGTCATTTTCATTTCCAACTTCTCGATCTGACTGAATTTCTTCGTAAGAAAATCCTTGAGATTGTCCTCGGTGACGATGCCGCGCATTTCGACATTTCCGACCGATTTGAGCACTTCGTCGACCGCGAGTTTTTTGCCGTCTTTAAGACCGAAGAGGATCGCCGGCATGTCGACTTGAATTTTATCCGCATTCAGCGAAAGAGAGTCTGCGTCGAGCTCGCCGATTTTTCCATGCGCGACTTCGCAATTGACTTCGTCGACGCGCCCGGCGGCGATCATAAAGCGCGGCGTCGATTGAAGCGACAAACTCACCGCGTCCGACGCCGTCAATTTGATCACTTGATCGCGGAGCATGCCCGTCAAAATTTGCGGCAAAACGACTTGCGCCAGCACCAGCAACAATACGATCAAAATGCCGAAAAACGCCAATATCTTTTTCAATGGCGGAACCTCCCGATGCTTACAGAGTGTGGTTGGCGCGCGCGGCGAGGAAGGCGCGAATGAAATTGTCGAGACTGCCGTCCATTACCGCCTGCACGTTGCCGACTTCTTCACCCGTGCGGTGATCCTTCACCATCGTATACGGCTGAAACACGTAAGAGCGGATTTGACTGCCCCATTCGATTTTTTGTTGCTCGCCTTCGAGTTTCGCGCGTTCGGCTTCTTTCTTCTCCATTTCGATCTCGAACAGCTTTGCGCGGAGCATTTTCAAACACCGTTCGCGATTCTGAATTTGCGAGCGTTCATTCTGACATTGCACGACGATGCCGGTCGGGATATGCGTCATTCGGACGGCGGAAGAAGTTTTGTTGATATGCTGACCGCCCGCCCCGCTCGCGCGATACGTATCGACACGAACGTCCGCCATGTTGATCTCGACTTCAACCGCGTCGTCGAGCTCCGGCATGATATCGCATGCAGAAAACGACGTGTGACGGCGCGCATTGGAGTCAAACGGCGAAATGCGGACGAGCCGATGAATTCCCTTTTCGGATTTCAAAAAGCCGTACGCGTTGTGCCCCTTGATAAAGAGTGCGGCGGATTTGATGCCCGCTTCGTCGCCGGGCAAAATGTCTGCCGTGTCGACTTCAAAACCGTGCCGCTCCGCCCAACGAACATACATTCGCAACAGCATTTGCGTCCAATCCTGCGCCTCGGTGCCGCCCGCGCCCGCGTGCAATGTCAAAATCGCATTGTTTGCGTCATACGGCTCCGACAACAGCATTTCCAATTGCAGAGATTCCAATCCGGCTTTGACTTCATCGATTTCCGCGCGGACATCGGGCTCGACCGATTGATCGCCTTCTTCGATGCCCATCTCGAAGAGCGTTTGCGCGTCTTCGTATTTCGACAGCAGAGATTTGTACGCGTCGACACCGGCTTTGATTCCGCTCAACTCTTGAGTGAGTTTTTGCGCCGAATCCGGATCATCCCAAAAGTTCGGCGCGCCCATTTTGTATTCGAGCTCGGCGATCTTTTCCTGCTTCCGGGCTATGTCAAAGTGAATTCCCCATTTCGTTGAGCTTGTCGCGCAGAGCCGTCAGCTCCACCTTCAGATCTTCAAGCACATTGTCACTTCCTTCGATTGATTTTTTTATTACATCAGATTATTGCTTTTTCCGATTGCGATGATGCGTTCGACGGGCAGTTTTGCGATTTTGGCAATGAGTTCGACGGGCTGCTTCATTTCGAGCATGCCGACGATCATTTTGTTGCGCCCCTCATCACGCCCTTCTTCGCGACCTTCTTCGCGACCTTCTTCGCGACCTTCAATGCGGGCGATGTCATAGATGTCTTGCATAATAATCGACATTTTACTCACTCCCATGTCATTACTCTTGAAATGTTGCGCTCTCTTCTGCAGAATGGAACGATTCATGCGCTCCGGCTCTTGAGCGAAGAAGTCTTGCATCAATCGCCCGAGTGCAGTGTCGTCCCGATTTTCGCCGTTGACGTAGATGATGTGTGCACCGTCGTTGAAATGCCCTCCCGTCTCTTTGATCTCACGATCAATGTGATAGATCGGGAGTCCGCCTTTGAGTACGTCGCGCTCCGTGATGAAGATGATGTACGTCTCCGGCAATTTGTCGAAGTACTCGCCTCTGTTGAGCAGATGCGTGTCGAGAATACTCGAGTTGAAGC
>CALGGX010000122.1 GCA_937916025.1 uncultured Selenomonadales bacterium | reverse complement strand
ACTCGGACGAGACTCTTCGGTCGGACGAGTCGTTCCCGAGACCGAAGTTCGTTTCGTGATTGACGGAAAAGACGTTCCGCGCGGAGAAGTCGGCGAGCTCCTCGTGCGCGGCGCTCAAGTCATGCTCGGCTATTGGAAGCAACCGGAGATCACGCGTCAGGTGCTTGACGAGGACGGTTGGTTGCACACGGGCGATCTCGCGCGCATCGACGAAGACGGCTACATTTACATTGTCGATCGCTTGAAAGAAATGATCATCAGCATGGGCGAAAACATTTATCCGCGCGAAGTCGAGGAGATCGTTTACCGTTTCGACAACATCAAAGAGGCGGCGGTGATCGGCATCGAAGACAAAATTCGCGGTCAGGCATGCGCGTGCTACTTCTCGTCGAAAGACGGCGCAAAGATCGACACTCGTGCGTTGAAGAAATTCCTGCAGAAAAATCTCGCGCTGTACAAAGTGCCGCGTGAATATCATCAGCTCGAGGAATTGCCGCACACTTCGACCGGCAAGATTTTCAAGCGCGCGTTGATCGAACAAAAATGATTGAGGATATCGAAATGACTGTACGAAGAATTTTTGTTGAAAAGAAGTCCGGCTTTGACGTTCCGGCTCGGCAATTGCTCGATGATCTTCGCGAGACGTTTGAAGTTGCCGAACTTCGGCTGTTTCAACGCTACGACATCGAGGGACTCGACGATGCTCAATTCGCCGCCGTTCGCGACATTGTGTTTTGCGAGCCGAATGTTGACACGTTGACTGAAAAATTGCCCGAAATGCCGAATGCGGAGATCATTGCGATCGAATATTTGCCCGGGCAATTCGATCAGCGCGCGGATTCGGCGGCGCAATGCTGCCAATTGATCACCGGCGGCGAGCGACCGCTCGTGCGTTCCGCGCGGATTGTTTCAATCACCGGAGCCGCCGAGATCGATCGGATCAAGGCGTATTTGATCAATGCGATTGAAAGTCGCGAGGCGTCTTCGGAGTTGCCTTCGACATTGGAAATGAAATCCGAATTGCCGCCGGACGTTGAAGTTTTGAATTACTTCAATTCGCTCGACGACGCTCGGCTCGAGAAATTTCTGAAGACGCGCGGCTTTGCAATGAGCTTTGACGATCTGAAGTTCTGTCAACAATATTTCCGAGATGAAGAAAAACGTCCGCCGACAATCACGGAGTTGCGCGTCATCGACACGTATTGGTCGGATCACTGTCGACACACGACCTTCACGACGGCGATCGATGAAGTTGAATTCGAGCCCGATGCGAATTTCGACAAGTTCTATCTGCCGCCGATCATGAATGCTTACAAGGCGTATTTGAATGATCGGCAAAAAATCTACGGCACGGATAAGCGCGATGTTTCGTTGATGGACGTCGGAACGATCGGTGCGAAGTCTCTGAAATACGACGGCTTGTTGCCGAATCTCGATGTCAGTGATGAGATCAATGCGTGCTCGATTGTTGTCGAGGCGGAAGTCGACGGGCGCATTGAAGAATGGCTCGTGATGTTCAAAAACGAGACGCACAATCATCCGACGGAAATTGAACCGTTCGGCGGCGCGGCGACATGTCTGGGCGGCGCAATTCGCGATCCGCTCTCGGGGCGCGCGTACGTGTATCAGGCAATGCGAATTACGGGCGCGGCGGATCCCCGCCGTTCGTTGCATGAAACATTGAAAGGCAAATTGCCGCAACGCAAAATCACGCGCGGCGCGGCGCAGGGCTTCAGTTCTTACGGCAATCAGATCGGCTTGGCAACAGGGCTCGTGCATGAATTTTATCATGAAGGTTATCTCGCCAAACGCATGGAGATCGGTGCGGTGATTGCGGCGGCTCCGAAGGCGAATGTCATTCGGCAACGTCCGAAGGCGGGCGATATCGTTCTGCTTGTCGGAGGTCGGACGGGGCGTGACGGCATCGGCGGCGCGACGGGCTCGTCGAAAGAACATACCTCGGACTCGTTGACGAAGAGCGGCGCGGAAGTTCAGAAAGGCAATCCGCCGACCGAGCGCAAAATTCAGCGGCTGTTTCGCAATCCCGATGCCGCGCGACTGATCAAAAGATGCAACGATTTCGGCGCGGGCGGAGTTTCGGTTGCAATCGGCGAGCTCGCAAACGGGCTCGAGATCGATCTCGACGCCGTTCGGAAAAAATATGACGGGCTCGACGGCACGGAACTTGCAATCAGCGAGAGTCAAGAGCGAATGGCGGTCGTCGTCGACGCTTCGGATGCAGAAAAATTCATTGCGCTCGCGGACGCGGAAAATCTCGAGGCATATCAAACGGCGGTCGTAACCGATTCCGCGCGGCTCGTAATGAAATGGCGCGGCAAGACGATCGTCGATATCGGCAGGAATTTTTTCGACACGAACGGCGTCAAGCAACATGTCAAAGTGCAGATCAAAGTGCCGGATCGATTTATGCCGTTGCGCTCGACGAATGACATCAAACGCGAGTGGCTCGAAAATCTTTCCGATCTGAATGTTTGCAGTCAAAAAGGCTTGTCGGAGCGATTCGACTCGACAATCGGCGCGGCGTCGATTTTGATGCCCTTCGGCGGACGCAATCAATTGACGCCGTCGGAAGGCATGGCGGCGAAATTGCCCGTCGACGGCAAAACAAACACGGCAACGGCGATGACATTCGGCTTCGATCCGAACATTTCGACGTGGAGTCCGTTTCATGGCGCGATCGATGCGGTGACGTTGTCGCTGGCGAAATTGACGACGATGGGCGCGGATTTCCGCAGGGCGTATTTGACATTCCAAGAGT
>CALGGX010000121.1 GCA_937916025.1 uncultured Selenomonadales bacterium | reverse complement strand
AATGCGAAATGCGTAATGCATAATTGGAGAACGGGAGTTCGGTTTTTAATTACGAATTAGGAATTCAATGCATAATGCGAAATGCGTAATGCATAATTGGAGAACGGGAGTTCGGTTTTTAATTACGAATTAGGAATTCAATGCATAATGCGAAATGCGTAATGCATAATTGTGAGTTCGGGAGTTCGGTTTTTAATTACGAATTACGAATTACGAATTACGCATTGTTTTTAAGGGGTGACAGGCATGATTGATCCGATTAGGTCGATGGGCTCGGTGCAGGCGATCAAATTGGCAGGCATTGACAGAGTGCGCGAGCGTATCGCCGAGATCGAGAAACGATTCGGCATCGGCGGCGATAATTCATTCCAAGCGACGCTCGAACGCGAGATGAAAAAAGCGCAGAAGGCAGATCGAGCGCAAGCCGCGCGGGCGTCAAACAAAGCGCATAAATCGGCAGAAGCCGGTTCTGTCGAGCGCGCCGTCGACGCCGTCGGAACGACCGATGTAAAACCGATTTCGGAAACCGTCAACGAAGCGCGCGAGGATAAAATTGTCGAGACTTTTGCCGACTTCGAGCAAGCCGTCAATGAAGAAAAAGTTGCGGCGGACGAATCGGCAACGGCTGAATTGGCGGCAGAAGAATCCGAATCGGCGGCAGAAGATTTGATTTTGGATAACAAAAATTATCTGCCGGGCGAAGAAGCATTGAATCCGTTTGCGGCGGCAGCGGCGGCAGAAAATCCCACGCCGACTCCGAACACAATCCGCGAGCCGCTCGTCGAGCCGGAACCGGATATGATCGTCGAATCGGCATTTGAAGAAATTGCGCCGTCGACGACCGAAGAAATGCTCGAAGCGGCGGCGGATAAATACAATGTCGATCCGAATCTCGTCAAGGCAATCGCGACGGCAGAATCGGATTGGGATCAAAATGCCGTTTCAAACGTCGGAGCAATCGGCGTAATGCAATTGATGCCGGAAACGGCGGCAGGGCTCGGCGTCGATCCTTACGACGAACGGGAGAATATCGAGGGCGGAGCGAAATACATTCGACAGATGCTTGACACTTTTGACGGTAATGTCAGAAAAGCCGTCGCCGCATACAACGCCGGTCCCGGGGCTGTGAAACGTTACGGAGGAGTGCCGCCCTATTCCGAGACGCAGAATTACGTAGGGCGCGTGTTGGATTTGTATGAGTAAAGTTCTTGGATTTTTAAAACTGATCTTTTCGCCGATCATTGCGATCTTTCGCTTCCTTCGGCGGTTCGTAAAGACGATCATTTTTCTGATCTTGCTGTTCGTGCTGGCGGTCGGCGGCTTTGCGGCAGGCATTTACTTCGAGCTGATCACCAACGAGCAGAAACAGCAAGTCAATGAAATGTTGAGCCTCTACAGACTGCCGTTCGTCGGAGAATATTTCGATGTGCCGGAAGGCGTCGAGTGGACGCAGGAAGATGCCGACAAAGCGAAGGAAGCATTCATGGAGACGGTGCAGACGGGCATCGACAGCGGACTCAGCAAGATGTCCGATGTGGCGGATCAGATTATGAAGGAAGAAGAACCGCCGCCCTCTCCGTCAATCAAAATCTCGCAAAAAGAAATCGAGAAGCAGATGCAGGAACGCGAAGCGGCGGAGAAAAAACGCATCTCGAAACTCGCGCGGGTGTATGCGGCAATGAAGGCGGACGCGGCGGCGGAAGCACTCAATACGATGAACTCGACGACGGCAATTCTGATCCTGCAGAAAATGGAAGATGATGCGGCGGCGCAAATCCTCGCAAGAATGGATCCGGAAGTTGCCGGGCGATTGACGCAATTGATGTTCGAGGGCGTGCGCTTGCAAGGTCCGTTGCCGGCAGAAGTGCGTCAAGACCTCGTGGATCAACAACAACGTTTCAACGCGGCGATGGAGCCGACCGAGGAGTCGATTGTTGAGAGCGAATACGTCGAGGCGGAATATCCCGAAGACGAGAATTCCGAGGAGTATTCGGAAGAATATGTCGAGCCCGAGTACATCGAAGGCGAGTACGTCGAGCCAGAGT
>CALGGX010000120.1 GCA_937916025.1 uncultured Selenomonadales bacterium | reverse complement strand
CGAGCAGAAATTTCACTCTGCCGGACGACGATCGATCTTCCGCGCCGCGTCCGAGCTCCAATTTCGACAGCCGAATCTCTTTCAACTCGCCGAAGTCCGAACCGATTTTTTTGATCGCTTCGACAAACTCCGCGACCGGAATTTTTTTCGTCCAAGGATAGGTTTTCGTGTCAAACTCATCGACAGAAACGAGATACGGCACGTGTTGCCCCCAAACTTCCGACGCGTTTTCGGTTCTGCCGCCGGAATCGGAATGGAATGGAGCGTTGATCAATCCGCCGTTGAATACCAACACTTCTCCGAACGTTTCATCAATCGCCGCATCCGAACTCGGCACTGCAGTATCGAGATCGCCGTACACTTGACAATGCGTCGTCGAGCACAGATCATATCCCTCGGCAGAATGTCGACGCCGATTTTTCAGTGCAAAAGTCCGCGCGGCGAGCACCTGCGTTTTGAGTGCTTCATCATTCCAACTCGTCGGCATTTCATTCGGAATCACTCCGCGAAGATACGCGTCCGTCGTCGTCAAATTGATCACCGTCAATTGTTTATCGCCGACGACGAGCTTGACGGTGCCGGGATATTTCTTGCCGTTGATCGTCGTGATCATTTCTCGGATCTGCGCATCTTCCTTCGGACGCAACTCAATTTCTTTGATGTCGAAAATTTTATCGCCGAGTTTGAGCTTGCCGCCGTCGAGCGAAGCCGTGATCGGAACATTTGCTTCGACTTTAAAGTCGTCGATTGCAATCGGCAGAGAGAATTTCAAAGTCGTCGACGTCGATTTAAAAAGTCCGACGCGAAGTTCCGGCTGCCATTTCGATTGCGCCGAAAGCGGCATCGCAGGCAAAAAAAATATTGCCGTCAGCAGAATGAGCAATCGTATCAAGGCTCGAGCCTCCCCTCGAAATTTCCGCGTTTCATAGAAATTTTATCCGTTTCTGATATAGTTTGCAACCATAAAAGAAACAGATCGAGGCGAGTGAATTGCAGGTTCGGATAGCGGGAATTGAAGAAGAATCATATGTAGACGGCGAGGGCATTCGGTTTACGATCTTCGTGCAGGGCTGTCCTCATCATTGCATCGGCTGCCACAATCCGCAGACATTCGATTTCGACGGCGGGAGATCGATTGACATCGAATCGCTGCTCGAACGCATCAAATCAAATCCGTTGCTCGACGGCGTAACTTTCAGCGGCGGAGAGCCGCTCTGTCAATTGAAGCCTCTGCTGCCGCTCGCGCGCGCGATCAAAGAAATGCATTTGACTTTGTGGTGCTACACCGGCTTCACTTTTGAAGAATTGATCGACGGCGCGGAAGGATTTTTCACTGCCGAAGAAATTCGCGAGTTTCTGAAATACGTCGATGTGCTTGTCGACGGTCCGTTTGTCGAAAAGCAACGCGATTTATCACTGACGTTTCGCGGCTCCTTCAATCAACGTCTGATCGACATTCCGAACACGCTCGCCGAAAAAAAAATCATCCGCGCGGAGTTTTGACAGATGAATGCGTTTTTGATCGGCTTGCAATTCCTCACGCGCATCTCAATCGTCCGACAAACGGTTTGGACTGAAGAAGATTTCGGCAACAGCGTCAAGTTTTTTCCGGCGGTCGGAGCCGTGCTCGGCATTTCATATATCGCCGTCGTTTCGATTTTGATTGAATTGACGGGCGGAAAATATCCGATGCTCGAAGCGGCAATCGTTTTCGCGTCGACTGTCATGCTGACGGGCGGCATTCATTGCGACGGCTTCATGGATACGTTTGACGGGCTGTTCAGCGGGCGAGATCGCGAGCGCATGTTGGAGATCATGAAAGACAGTCATGTCGGCGCATTCGGCGCGGTGAGTTTCGTCGTATTGTCGATTGTCGAGTTTTCGGCACTGAATGAATTGACGCGACTGCCGACGGATATTTTTTTGTCGGCGATTTTTGCAATGCCGATCCTCGGGCGATTGATGATGACGATGACGATCGGACTGTTTCCTTACGCTCGGCGCGAGGGCATGGGTAAGGCATTTGCCGAGCACACGAACGGCAAGACGATGATCTTCGCGTCGATTGAAGCCGTCATTCTGCTCTTGCCGATGCTTGCATTTTCGATCGAAATGTTTTTGACGGCATTAATGAGCGGAATCGCGGCGGTTGCCTTCACTCTGTATTTCGGACATTACGCGACAAAAAAACTCGGAGGCGTCACCGGCGATGTTTACGGCGCGGTAACTTTGCTCTCCGAGTCGATTGTTTTGATCACGTTTTTGATTGCTTATTGAATGTCAAACATCTCGGCGAATTGCTCCGGCTCATCGAAGTACTTGTAATTGTCGTGGATTTTTTCGATATCCCAATCCCACCAACGAATGCGCTGAAGTTTTTCGCTCACGCGCGGAGCGAAACGATTTTTGATGAAACGCGCGGGATTGCCGCCCCAGATCGTGTACGGCGGAATGGATTTCACGACGACGCTGTCGGAAGCAATTACCGCGCCGTCACCGATCACGAGCGGACGATCCGGATCACTGACTTTGAATCGGCAACCGCGCCCGATCCAAACGTCGTTTCCGATCTCAATGCGGCACGGCTTGCGTTCGTTCTCCGGAATCGGCGGCTTCGGATTCGGCCAAATGTGGTGCGCGGGATCGTAAATCGCAACGCTTTTGTAATTATGCCCGGATTGTCTGTATTTATGGGCACTGCACAAATCCAATTCCATTTCGCCGCTCCAAGATATTTGTGTAAATTTGCCGATATCGAGCTCGCCGCTGCCGTCAATCAATGTGATACCGATCGAGCTCTTAAATCCGATGCGCATTTTAAATGCCGGAAAAATATATTCGCGCGGATGAATCGAATACGTGTCGTCGTAAATTCTGCCGGAATTGTTGAAACCCTTCGTGTTCAATCGAGAAGTTGCAATGCCGGTTTTAAGAAAATTATCGAGATCCAATCCGGGGATTTTGAAAATGACGCCCTCGATAAAAATGCTTTTCGGAATGCCCATGCCTTCCAATTGTTTCATCTGCCGATACAAATCGTTTTTGGTCGAGAAAATTACTCTGTCAAACGAAACTCCGGCGGCAGGCTTCATCGTCCGCAAATCTTCAACGACTTTCAACGCCCCTTGTGTGTGTGTGTGTGTCGTGGAACGAAAGCGCGTAGCCGATAATGTTTATCGCGCCGCGTTGTTTGTAATGTTCATAGAACGGGGCGAGACTCGGAAACATATCGTCGACGCCCCACATCAAAACTCTGATCATACGTCGGTATCCTCCAAACAGTCGTTAAAATCTTGCAAAACTCGCTCGATGATTCGCGTCGACGCATTTGCATGTGCCGCGCGGATTTTTTCGACGGCTTTCTGCCGACGCTCGAAGAGCGGATCGATTCCGTTGACGAGATCGTCGAGATACCGCTCGACATCCTCCCAACTGCGCGCAACGTACATGCACTCGAGCATCTCCTCGTACTCCGGCATCATCACCGCATTCGGAAAATCGCAATAGATGATCGGACGCCCCGTCAGGAAATACACGACGACGATCGACGAATAATCCGTCAACAAAATATCCGATTGCTTGAAATTCTCTTCGAGATCGACGAAGGTCGAGTACAATTCAATTTCATTTTCTTTGAGCCGACGCTTGTAAGCGACAACGTCTTCTTTCGAGATAAGCTGTTTATCCTGCAGGTCTCGGAATGTATTGACGTGCGGGCGCATCGCGAGCTCGACCTTATCTCCGTATCTTTCGCGCAACGTCACGAATTTGTCTTTGTACTCGAGAAAATGACTGCCGCCGGTTCTCGCGTTGTAACTCCAACGCGGCGTCCACAAAATTCGTTTCGTCGAATGCGGTTCCGGCTCCGAGTTGTCGACATTCTCCAAAACCGGATATCCGAGAAATTCAAAGTGCTGATACCCCATATTCGCATTTTCCGAAAACATTGCCGTGATTTTTTCTTTTGCGGTTTCGGCGGAGCAGAAAATGAAATACACATTGCGATAAAAATTCATCCGATCTTTGATCAATCTGTCGATGTAAGTATGCGCGATCGAAGCCCCGTACGTCACATGACAAACCTTTGCAAACCGAACAACGTCACTCATTACAAAACTCGGAAACGGACGCCGCTCTTCATACGGACTTTGACAGAAAACGTAATCCGGTTTCAGCCGTCGAAAATCCTGCACGCCCGAAACATCATAAATCTTGTCGTTCGGAAACAGTTCATGGAAAAAGTTCCAAAATCGATCGGAATGTTTGTAAGCGGCGGAAGGATGAAAAATCATGAAAACTTCCATATCATCTCTCTCACGCATTGCGCTGTACAGCGGCAGGAGCTTGTCGTTTTTGTTGTTCGAGCTCATCAGAAATGCAATGCGCGGTTTGCGATCGCCATGTCGCCACGTCATTTGCCGTGCAAGCCAATATGTCGAAGTATCATCATCCGAATAACTGATCTTCAAAAATTGATTCAAAAAAACATTCCGAACGTCCGAGATCATTTGCTCCGTCCACAGATGCTGATTAAACGGCATCGGCAATTCTTGCGGCTCCATGAACTGCAACAGACTTAAAACGACGAGTTCCCGCTCCGATTTGTCTTTAATCTCCGAATACCGAGCAACGAGTTTATCGACGATATCCTTTGCCAAACAACGCAATGCAGGTTGTTGAATTCGGATTGCCAACAGCGCGAGATATTCGCCGTACCACAATTGCTCCGGCGCGTTTTGCAATTCTTCGACGGGAATTTGCAACAACCGCTCGGCGAGTTTTTTCTTGCGCTGAAATATCACCGATTCCGGATTGGTCTTTTTATAGAAATTCAGCTCCGACTGCAGTTCGTTGATGTCGACGGCAGCCTCTTTCGCGTCGACCTCGCTCGGAGCCGCATCAAAAAGCGCGTTCAGTTTTTCAATCGTATCGTTAACATTTGAAGTCAGCAAAATCGGACGATTGCGTTTGATGATATCGTCGGAAGGTTGCGTGCAGATGAAACCGGCGCACTGTCGAAACAGAGTGCGGATTGATTTTTCGCTTATGCCGATGCCGTTGCCTTGATCAATGACGGCAAGCGCACCCGCGCGGAAGGGCGCGGCATAAAACATGCCGTTGCAACTCCAAGTATCGGCGGGAGTCTTCAGCCATCGGCAACCGCAGGCTTGCGCAATTTGTTTGGCGGAAAATTGCGGTTCCGGCAAAAGATTTTCGATTTCCAAAACACGCTCCGGAACGGCTTGCCGACTTTTAATGTAAACATATCGCGACGGCAGAAAATCGTATTCTCGAACAAAACCGAACTGCTCGGCATTTTTATCAAGCCAATCTTGAACGTCCGGGTTCTGAATATTGCCGAGGCGCACCGCCAAACCGTAGCCATGCGAACTTTGACCGGGCACTTCAATAAATTCCATGTCGTCTTTCAGTTGCCAAGTTTTGTCGTCGAATTCGACGCAAACGGCATCGGGCGGTACGGACGACGCATCTTTGATTTCGACGAACCGATCCGCAAACATTTTGCGTTGCCGAATGATATCTCGATACGCTCCGGCAGGGTGATTCAAACTCAAAAAAACTCCGTCCGTTGACGCCGCGCGAACCATCGCCAACCAACTCCGCGCGGCATCGATATACAGTGTTCCTCCGCAATGAATTTTTCGCAAAAGATTTGCCGTGATGATTCCGTTTTGGATCGGAGTGATTCCGTCCGGCAAAAAATCTTTGATGTCGATTAACGCTTCAATCGCCATTTATTACATCAACCCTTTCACTGATCGAATTTCTCGACGAATTTCCGAGGATCGTCGAAATACTTATAGTTCGCGTATATTTTTTCCATCGACCAATCCCACCAACGAATGCGCCGAAGCCCTTCGACAATATCGGGCTCGAAACGCATTCTGATCAAACGCGCGGGATTGCCTCCGACAATCGCATACGGCGGCACGGATTTTACGACAACACTGTCGGCTGCGATCACCGCGCCGTCACCGATCACGAGCGGATGATCCGGATCATTGGATTTCAATCGACAGCCGCGACAGATCCATACGTCGTTTCCGATCGAAATGCGGCACGGCTTTATTTGCCCGGCAGAAATCGGCGGCTTCGGATTCGGCCAATTCCAATGTATTTGTGCAAAAATCGAAACGCGGCTGTGATCATGTCCGATGTTCTGATACTTATGATTCATATTCAACTCGAACAATTGACTCCATGAAATTTGCGAGAAGTTGCCGATATCGACTTCGCCGTCGCCTTCAAATGCGGTATGATTGATTGTACTCTTGATTCCGAGATTCATTTTTACATTCGGAAGCCGATAAACGCGATGATATATTGCATGCGTGACGTCGACAACGGCATTTGCATTTTGTCTGACGATCGCCTTGCCGGTTTCGATAAAAGTTTTGAAGTCGAGCCCCGGGATTTTGAAAATGACGCCGTCAATGATGATGTTTCGCGGAATTTTCATGTTTTCCAATTGTTTGATTCTGGAATACAAATTGTTCTCGGTCGAGAGAATTATTCTGTCGAAAACAAGATTTTTGACGGGCTTCATGCTTTGCAAATTCTCAACGACTGCCCATTGTTCGGCTCCCCCCCCCCCCTGTGTTGAGAAGGAAATGCCGTATCCCGCGACTTGCATCAGCCCCAATCGAATGTAATTTTCGTAATACGGCGCGAGGCTCGGAAACAGATCATCGACGCCCCACATCAAAACTTTTACCATCAATTGATACCTCCGTTCATTGCCGAAAAAAGTTTCGTCTGTTCCGCAATGTCATTCGCGCGAACGAGTCCTTCGCCGACGAGAATTCCGTCCGCTCCCGCCGCGCGGAGTTTTTTTATGTCGTCGATCGAAAACACGCCGCTCTCGCTGATTAATGTACGCGACCGATCGGCAAGCGGCATCAATTGAATCGTCTGCTCGATCGATGTTGTGAACGTTGTCAAGTTTCGATTGTTGATGCCGATAAACTCCGCGCGCGTTTCGAGCGCGAGTTTCATGTCAGCCGCGTCATGCACTTCGACAAGGCAATCCATTCCGAGCGACCACGCGATATATAAAAATCGCCGCAACTGTTCCGCCGTCAAAATCCGAACGATCAAAAGCACGGCATCCGCGCCGAGCATTCGCGATTCAAACAATTGATATTCGTCGATGATAAAGTCTTTGCGGAGCAACGGCAATTCAACCGCGCGGCGGACTTCCGAAAAACTTTCGTTCGAGCCGAGGAAATGCGGATCGGTGTGAACGGACAACATTGCCGCTCCGTTTTTTTGATAAATGCGCGCGAGCTCGACAACAGAGTGCGTCGAATTGAGCCGCCCCTTCGCCGGCGATTGCAATTTGCACTCGGCAATCAACGCCCAATCACCTTTTTTGATCGCCCGCGACATCCGGAAATGTCCGATCTCGAGTTCGGATTTAATCCGCGAGAGCGGAACGGATTGTTTTGCCGCGTCGACGATCATTTTTTTGTTTTCGACAATTTCAGCCAAAATATTTTTCATCAGTCAAACCTCCGATCAATCGGCGATTTCATATCCGTCCGCGCGGAGCTTTTCGATTGCACGCTCAAAATCTTCCGCTTTGACGAGGATATAGTCCGTGTCGAATGTCGAGATTACAAAAATTCCGATTCCGGCGTCGGCGAGCACTTTCGAGATGCGCGCGAGTATTCCGATCAACGAAAATTCGAGCTGTCCTTCGATGCGAAAACCCAGCCAGCCGTCATTGCGTTCGAGCGTTTCGCGCGGCGCATGTGCCGTCTCGCATACCAACGAAATTTCGACATCCGTTTTTCCGATGAAGAGAAAATTCCCGTCGACGATTGCATCTTCCATACGCCGGACTTTGCAGACCGTCATCTCGCAATTCAGTTTCTTCAGTGTCATCAGTTTCCTCCAATCGAGTGAACGACTCGCATGAATTGTTCGATCTTGGCGGCGGATTTTTCGCCGTCGACTTCCAAACTGCCGCTCACGTCAATGCCGTACGGTTGAAAAATCTCCACCGCCGTCGAAACGTTTTCAATCGAAATACCGCCCGCAATCAGCAACGGCTTTTTCAGCTCGGAAGTCATTCGCGCCGCCGCCGTCCAATTGAACAGCTGCCCCGTTCCGCCCGCCTGCCCGCGAACAAAACTGTCGAGCAATATTATATCACACGGAAATTCATTCGCAATCCTGCAATCAAAATTATCGCCGAAACGCCACGCCTTTATGATCGGACGCTCGATCTTCGACGCGTATTCGGCAGTTTCGTTGCCGTGCAGTTGAATGTAATCGAGTCCGACGCGCTCGGCGATTGAATTGACGATGTCCGAATCCTCATCGACAAAAACTCCCACGCGTTTGACGTCGGAACATTGCCGGGAAATTTCGGCGGCGGTATTCGGCTCGATGTATCGCCGACTCCGCGCAAAAAAAATGAAGCCGAGAAAATCGGCTCCGTTATTGATTGCAACTTGCGCGGCTTCGAGAGTTTTTATGCCGCAAATTTTTACTTTGATCATACAATTCTCCAATCACAGATACAGATATATTCCGAGCCCTCCGCCCATAATCAATATGCCGCTCAACATTCCGATTATCATTCGTTTCGTCAATTTCATCGCTCCTCACCCTTTCGAGCCGATTATAAATCGCCGAATTCGGATTTTCTTTAGAGCAGGATTAAATTTCGATTAAAAACGATTGTCGAGGAGCGCGGACATCAAATTGAGAGGCTCGGAGACTTTGTCGGTAATGAAGTCGAGCGTGATTTGCGTGAAGAGCGAGGCGTGATCGACGCGATTGGCAAATCTCTCGATGAATTCGAGCAGATCATCAATCGAAAATTTTTCGCGAAGCACCGCCGCCATCGAGATCAATCCGAACTCGAACACTTTGAACAGCGACAGAAACAGGAAGTAATTGTTAAACAGAGTGATGGGCGCGTGGCACGGATACAGACCGGCGAAGAATGAATGCACGAGATAATTCTCGACGACATTGCCGAAAGGTTGCATTACGAATTTTTGATACGCGTCGATGTTTTGATTGTAAAGCGCGATGACATCTTCCCACGTGTCAAACGGTTCCGTCAAATGAAACGCGTCGATCGGATATTGCGTAAAAACGCGTTGTTTATCGGAATAGTAAACAACCGCATTTTGAAACAGTTTTTGCATCAGCTCGACAATGAAGATGATGTAATTCGGCGTCGAAAACGGCAATTGCTTGCACCGCGCGGCGAGCGATTGAAAATATTCGTCCGAGTGATAGACGTTCGGAATCAGCTCGAATTGTTGTTCTCTGCCGTTGAGAAGCATAGAGTCAAGTTCGGACGTGATAAAGCCGAGCGCGGTCAGGCGATTGTTTATCGAAAGACGTCGATCCTGCAGAACTTCAAAACTGATTTTCTGAAGGATCGGCAAGAATTTGCGCGCGGGCATTTCGACGGCACTTCGATAGAAGAAACACGCCGCGCGGACGGTTTTCAATTCGACATAATGAAATTTCAGCGGCTCAGGATTGAGAAGCGCGAGTTCGGCGGCAACCGGACATGTCATCGAGAGCGATCGCTCGGCAAATTCGTCGACAACAAACGTTCGGCGCGGAAATTCGGCGCATGTATTTGACAGTTGTGCTTCGCCGAAGTTTTTTTGGATATCGCAAAGCAAATCGTCTCGGAGCAGAGGACACGACACTCTGTCGAGTTTCATGCGATACGTATGCGACGGCTCATTCCAATAAAGACTGTCAAGGATTTTTTTGCGCATCGATTGATCGGCAATCTGCTTGTATTTGTCATGCGTCTTGCGATCTATATCGACCTGCCAACCGCGACAGCATTTCGCATCACATTTCCGACCATCGCATTGAAAATTCCGAACGTACGTCGGCTCGAAACAGCGGAATTTTTTTTCCAACTGCGAATCACCTCTGCATTATGCACTGCATGTAGTGTCGTTCAATGAGATTGATGTAGTTGTTGGGATTGATTGCCTTTGCTCGATTTACCATCGTTCGCAAATTTCGATGCAGAGTATTCAACGTGTCAACATTTTGCGCCAATCCGATTGCGCGCACGAGATAATCTTGCGCGTTTTGAACCGCCAATTCGCTCAATCCGACCTGCGTCAAAATATCCGCCGTCAATC
>CALGGX010000119.1 GCA_937916025.1 uncultured Selenomonadales bacterium | reverse complement strand
ACACGACGCTCTTCCGATCTTTCAAAATGCCGTTCGTCCAATCGGTTGCGGCAATCGGCAATTCCAATAAGCAATCGTTGAAAACATTGCCGACTTCGGCGAGATCGTTGCGAACGAGCGTCTCGAGTTCCGGCGGCATGCCGTCGACGGCAATTCTCACGTCGACGTTCGAGATCGTGTTGATCCATGGCTGAAGTCGGACAGCTATTCGCGCGGTTGTATCGAATGTGTTGAGCTCGACCGTGCCGACGGAGTAGCCGACGAGAATTTTGTCGAAGACCGTCTTTATGACTTCCGCCTGTTGAAAACGCAGTTGCTCGGAGAGCGGGAGCGTGTGACCGCTCAACAATTGCTCGCCGATTGCGCGAACGGATTCTTCCATGCGTTCTTTGACCGGCAACGGCAACGAGCGATCGGCGGAAACTTCAGCCGTGATTGTCTCAATCCGCGCGGCGGCATCGACGACATTCGAGAACGCCGTCAACAGCAGGATCACGAGCGGGAGAATTTTTTTCAGCATGATTCTCCGGCAGGGCGATCGAAATATTTTGCAATCATCTTGACCGCGCAATATTCGCCGCACATCGAGCAGGCGTCTTCATCCGATTTATTCCGCGCGGCGCGTTTCGAGCGAGCGAGCTCGGGATCGATCGCGAGCTCCATCTGTCGCTCCCAATCGAGAACCTTTCGAGCGCGCGCCATTTGCAAATCCCACTCGCGCGCTCCCGAAACGCCCTTGACGATATCCGCCGCATGCGCCGCAATCCGCGAAACGATCACGCCGTCGTGCACGTCTTGAATTGTCGGCAACGCGAGATGCTCGGCAGGAGTTACATAGCAGAGAAAATCCGCGCCGCTCACCGCCGCCAGAGTGCCGCCGATTGCCGCCGTGATGTGATCGTAGCCGGGCGCGATGTCCGTGACGAGAGGTCCGAGCACGTAAAACGGCGCGTTGTTGCACAGCCGCTTTTCGAGTTTCATGTTCGCCTCGATCTGATCGAAAGGAACATGCCCCGGTCCTTCAACCATGACTTGCACGCCGCGCGCCCATGCTCTGTCAACGAGCTCTCCGAGCGTGATCAATTCAGTCAATTGCCCGCGATCGGTCGCGTCCGCAATACAGCCCGGACGCATGCCGTCGCCGAGCGAGATCGTCACGTCATACTTCTCGCAAATGTCGAGCAGATCGTCGTATCGCTCGAGCAAAGGATTTTCGCGCTCGTTGTGCAAAATCCACGCCGCCATGAACGAGCCGCCGCGACTTACGATATCCATCTCGCGCTTCTGCCGACGCATTTTTTCAATCGCCGAGCGCGTCACTCCGCAATGCAACGTCATGAAATCCGCGCCGTCTTTTGCCTGTTTCTCGATCGCCGAAAGCAGTTCTTCTTCAGTCATTTTGACGATCGCGCCGTGATTTTTGATTGCCTCGACCGTTGCCTGATATATCGGAACGGTGCCGACCATGAGCGGCGAATGATCGATGATCATTTTTCGCGATTGATCGATGTTGTTGCCCGTCGACAAATCCATCACGGAATCGGCTCCGCATTTGACGGCTTCATCGAGCTTTTCAAGTTCCGGCGCGGGATCGGGAAAAGTACTCGACGTGCCGATATTGGCGTTGACTTTCGTGCGCAAGCCTTCTCCGACTCCGCGCGGCTTCGTCATAGAAGTGTGATTGATATTGGCGCAAATTGCGATCGTTCCTCGCGCGACGCGCTCGCGTATCGTTTCGACAGGAATATTTTCTTCGGCGGCGATCTGTTTCATCTGCTCGGTGATTTTTCCGGCGCGCGCCGCCTGCATTTGTGTCGGCATTGACATCACTCCAAATATTGATTATTGACGTGGAATATTATATAATCGCCGCGAATAAAATCAAGGGGAGGAGTTTCATGATCACGAAGCGAAAATTGCTCGGGGCACTCGGTGCGACGATAATTTTTTTTGCGGGCGCGAATGTCGAGGCGGCGAATGATACTCGCGCATGGAATTTGGAAGAGAAAATTCATCCCGATCTTCGCGACGATTTTCTGAAACGAGCGGAAACGGATTTTACCGATCTCGAAAATGTTCGTCGTGAGTTGACGGTTGATCCGAAATCGCTTCCGACCGACAAGAATGTTTTTGTCGAGGACGTGATGATAATAGGCGCGGGCGTTCCCGATCTCCGAGTTCGGATTTATCGTCCGACGACGAAGCAGAAAGAGTATCCGGCGATCTTGTGGACGCATGGCGGCGGGCACATTCTCGGCAGTCCGGAGCTGTATGAAGGCTTGCTGTTGCGAATGGCGCGGGAGATCAATTGCATCGTGGTCGCGCCGGATTATCGCCTCTCGCCGGAGAATCCGTATCCTGCCGACGTGAATGACTGTTACGCCGCGCTGAAGTGGATGACGAATCGCAAAAAAAGCCGCCTGCCGATCGACAAAGATCGCGTGGCGGTGGCGGGCGACAGTGCGGGCGGAGGACTGGCGGTCGCGGTTGCAATGAAGGCGCGCGACGAGAAAGGTCCGGCGATTTGTTTCGACATGCCGCTGTATCCGATGCTCGATTACACCGACACGACCGAGTCGAGTTATCAGATCACGGATCATCGCGCTTGGAATCGGGATGCGAACGAGTTTGCATGGCAGGCGTATATCGGCAGCGATCGATCGAATGTCGAGCCGTACGCTTCGCCCGCGCAGGCGAAAGACTTGTCGAAAATGCCTCCGACTTACATCATGATCGGGACGCTCGACATGTTTCGAGACGAGGCGATCGATTACGCACAGCGATTGATGAATGCGGGCGTGCCGGTCGAATTGCACGTCGTGCCCGGCGGTTTTCATGCGTTCAATCAAATGATTCCGAACGCTCCGATCAGTCAAAAGATCACGGACGAATTCATCAACGCAATCAAAAACGCGCTCGTCGCTCAGTAAACGACGTCCAAGTCCGGCCTGTTGAAAAAAATCCACCCGTAATCGGAATTGTAGGCTTCGATTTGTTGTTGACGATCACTAACGGCTTGCCCGCCGCTTACATATCTGCCGGTTGCAAAAAATATTGTTCCTTCCGGCGGCACCGACTTCTTATTATCGAAGTTTACCGGCCAATAATTGCTTCGTTGATGATACTCTGCAAGGACACAACCGCCCGAAAATGGTTCTAAAGCCTTATCGAGACTGTTCC
>CALGGX010000118.1 GCA_937916025.1 uncultured Selenomonadales bacterium | reverse complement strand
CGGAACATTTCGATGCCCGTTGCGACGGTTTTGCGCGGCTCGTCCATCAAGCCGACGATCTCGACCGGCTCGTTGAGTTTGAGCTCGCCGCGCTCCACACGACCGGTTGCAACCGTGCCGCGTCCGGTGATCGTGAATACGTCTTCGACCGGCATAAGGAACGGTTTTTCTTTGTCGCGAGTCGGAGTCGGGATGTAAGTATCGACTGCATCCATCAATTTAAGAATGTTTTCGATCTGCTCGGGATCATCTTTTTCAAGTGCGAGGAGCGCGGAGCCCATGACGATCGGAATTTCATCGCCCGGGAATTCGTAGCTCGAGAGCAGATCGCGAACTTCCATGTCGACGAGCTCGAGAAGCTCGGGATCATCAACCTGATCGACTTTGTTGAGGAAAACGACGATTGCCGGAACGCCGACCTGACGAGCGAGAAGGATATGCTCGCGGGTTTGCGGCATCGGACCGTCGGAAGCGGCAACAACGAGGATTGCGCCGTCCATTTGAGCCGCGCCGGTGATCATGTTTTTGATGTAGTCAGCGTGACCCGGGCAGTCGACGTGTGCATAGTGACGACCTTTGACCGGCTGACCGTCGACTTCGCGATCCCAAGTTTCATACTCGACGTGAGCGGTGTTGATGGTAATGCCGCGCTCGCGCTCTTCCGGTGCCTTGTCGATCTGATCATAGGCTTCAAATTTTGCAAGACCTTTTGCCGCGAGGACTTTCGTGATTGCTGCGGTCAAAGTGGTTTTGCCATGATCGATGTGACCGATCGTACCGATGTTGACGTGCGGTTTGCTTCGATCAAATTTCTGTTTTGCCATTAAATATTCCCCCTGAAATGCAATGCGCAATTCGTAATTCGTAATTCATAATTAAGAACCGAAACCGTTCTCTCAATTACGCATTACGCATTACGCATTATTAATTGTTTTTCAATTGCCTTTGATTTTGGCAACGATGGCTTCCGCAATGGATTGAGGCACCTCGGCATAGTAGGCGACCTCCATTGAATAATTGCCGCGCCCTTGCGTTTTCGAGCGCAAATCCGTCGCATAGCCGAACATTTCCGACAACGGCACAAATCCGCGAATGATTTGCACTCCGCCGCGCGGTTCCATTCCGTCAATCCGTCCGCGCCGAGCATTCAGATCGGCAATCACATCGCCCATGTAATCTTCAGGCACCGTGACTTCGACGCGTACGCACGGCTCGAGCAGAACCGGCTTTGCTTTCTCGGCCGCATCATGGAATGCAATCGAGCCCGCAATTTTAAACGCCGCTTCCGAACTGTCGACTTCATGAAAACTGCCGTCATAAACGGTCGCTTTGATGTCAACCATCGGATAGCCCGCCAAAACTCCGTTCTCCATTGCCTGCCGAACGCCTGCTTCGATCGGATTGATGTACTCTTTCGGAATGACGCCGCCGACAATTTTGCTCTCGAACGCGAAGCCCGCGCCCGCCTCTTGCGGCTCGATCTCGATCCAACAATGACCGTATTGACCGTGACCGCCGGATTGTCGAATGAACTTACCTTCCGCTTTTGCCGATTTGCGGATCGTCTCGCGATACGCAACTTGCGGCTCGCCGACTTGACAGTTGACTTTGAATTCCCGCAACATCCGATCGACAATGATCTGCAAATGCAATTCGCCCATGCCGGAGATGATCGTCTGCCCCGTTTCCGGATCTGTCCGAACTTGGAACGTCGGATCCTCTTCCGCCAATTTCTGAAGTGCAACGCCCATCTTATCCTGATCATTCTTCGTCGCCGGTTCGACGGCAACCGAAATGACGGGATCGGGGAAGTTCATCGACTCGAGAATGATCGGTGCTTTTTCATCGCAAAGCGTATCGCCCGTCGTCGTTTCTTTCAAACCGACTGCCGCCGCAATATCGCCGCTGTAAACCGTATCAATCTCCGTGCGATTGTTGGCATGCATCTGCAGAATTCGCCCGATGCGCTCTTTTTTGCCCTTCGTCGAATTGTAGACATACGAGCCGGATTTGAGAACACCGGAGTAAACGCGGAAGAATGCCAGCTTGCCGACATACGGATCCGTCATGATCTTAAACGCCAGCGCGGAGAACGGTTCTTCATCACTCGAAGGACGCTCGTCTTCATCTTCGGTCTCGGGATTGATGCCTTTGATCGGCGGAACATCCGTCGGTGCCGGAAGATAATCGACAATCGCATCGAGCAACGGCTGAACGCCGCGATTGCGATATGACGTGCCGCATGTGACGGGCGTCATCTTGCAATCGATCGTCGCCTTGCGAATGACGGCTTTGATCTCATCATCGGTGACCGATTCGCCGCCGAGATATTTTTCCATAAACTCGTCATCCTGCTCCGCGCATGCCTCGAGGAGTTTGTCGCGGTACTCTTCGGCGAGTTCTTTCAAGCCGTCCGGAATTTCAATCTCATCCGCCACTTTGCCGAGATCGTCTTCGTAGACAATCGCTTCCATTTTGATCAGATCGACGATGCCCTCGAAAGTATCTTCGGCTCCGATCGGCAATTGGATCGGCACGGCGTTTGTATGCAACCGATCGCGCATCATCTGAATGACATTGAAGAAATCCGCGCCCGTGATATCCATTTTGTTGATATACGCCATGCGCGGAACATTGTAGCGTT
>CALGGX010000117.1 GCA_937916025.1 uncultured Selenomonadales bacterium | reverse complement strand
CTGTAGAGATGTAACAAATTCTCGAAGCGGAAACTCGGTTTGTCGCTGCGTTTGACGGTCAGCGGCTTCGGAATCGGTTCGTTCTCTATTCGATCCATCAGCTGCCAATAGTAATCCAATTCCTGTAACTGCCGCCGCACTTTCTGCTCGTCGTCGCTGACGGCGTCCCACACGAATATGTCGATAAAAATGCCTTGATTGAATTTCACCGACAAAAATTCGTCTCGGAGCGCGCCGCACGTCTTTGAATTGCGCAATTGCGCGTGCCCGCGGCGATAAAACATTTCGGTGTAAGCGTGCTGGAAGAAGTACGGATGACGAAACTCGCTTGCTCCGAGCTGCAGGAGTTTGTTGTAATCCGCGCGGAGCATTATAACATCGATGTCGTCATCCCACGGAATGAAGCCGCCGTGTCGAATTGCGCCGAGCAGAGTGCCGCCGTCGAGAAAATATTTCAGCCCGTGTTTTCGACAGATCTGATCAAATTCGTGGAGCATGTCGAGCTCGATTGCCCAGACTTCCTTGCGCTTGCGAGTGATGTAAAAGCCGCATTTCTCCTCCTCGTCAAAGAACGAAGGAGCGAATTTCAGTTTCGTCTCGATCATAAGAATTCTCCATCAGAATTGTTTTGCGGTTGAGATCATGTAAGCGAGCGGAACCTCGAGTCCGCGCGGATTGAGTGTCAGACGTTGAAGAATTGCGTTGAACACTTCATGATCGGGGTGATCCTTCAACACCGCGCCAATCGTCTCGAAACAGCGTTCGGTGAAGAATGTCAATTCCCTGTGCCGGAACTGCGGATTTTGCTTGAAGAAGTCAAACCCGCGCATGAACTCGTCCATAGCGTTGATGCCGTCAACAAACACCTTGAGCCACTTGGTAAAGATCGCGCTGTCGCCGCCGCCGAGTTTCGACATTGAATTCGCTCGGACGCGGATGATGTTGACGACGTACGGCACGCGCACGTATTTCTTCGAGTAGCACAGGCATTTGAAACAAAAGATCAAGTCTTCGTAGTAGGGAATGTCGGTGAACTCGATGTGATTGTCGATGAGAAGATCGCGGCGAAATGTTTTGATGCACGGCGACCAATAGAAACGCTTCTTGCAATGCAATCGAAGACGTTCGGAGAGATCGTTCGTCCCGGCGTAAGCCTCTTTGACGAAGTGTTTGCGCGACTCATTGGAGGCGATCTTCATCTCCTTCGCGTTGAAACGTCCGGTGCCGTCGTCGTTAAACAGGAAGTATTTTTCGAGATGCAGAACGTCCGCCCCGGACTGCTCGGACTCATTGAAGAGAATAGTGAACGCCTCGGGGATCAACATGTCGTCGGAGTCGAGGAAGACGACATACTTACCCCGCGCGATTTGTAATGCCTGATTGCGGGGAATTGCCGCGCCCCCCGCGTTTGACTCTCGTCGAATCAAGCGGAGTTTGCCGTCGAAGTGCGGCGAGAGCTTTTCAACTTCGCCGATTGAGCCATCGGTCGAGCAATCGTCGATCACGATCGTCTCAAAATCCTGCAACTTCTGCGTGAGGACGCTGACAAGGCATTGACGAATGTATTTCTCGCTGTTAAACATCGGGATGATGACGGAGATTGCCGGTTCATCTGCTGTCAATGGAATCACTCCCCGACGTTGCTTCCAATTCTTCGAGTTGCCCCTGCAGATAAGAGATCGTCTCTTCGAGCTGTTGTTTCAAGCC
>CALGGX010000116.1 GCA_937916025.1 uncultured Selenomonadales bacterium | reverse complement strand
GGGAATTCCGCAAACGCGGTCGGCGTCGGCGGAATTCCCGGCATCCTCTCAATGCAAGCGCAATCCATGCCCACATTCGCGCTCGCAATGCTCGTCGCGATTGTCGTTCCGTTTATATTAACAGTCATTGTCGGTAAACGCAAGGGAATTGATAAAGTTTCAGCCGAAGAGGCAACGGAAGCAACCGAGAGTTCGGCAACTCCGACGGCGGCTCCCGCAATCGAGAGCGAGCACGAGCTCAAGGCTTTCCTCGACGGCGAAGTGATCACGCTGAAAGAAGTCAATGACGGAGTGTTCTCCGAAGGAATGGTCGGCGAGGGGCTCGCGATCAAACCGTCGAATGAAACAGTCTGCGCTCCCGTTTCCGGTAAAATCACCGTGCTGATGGACGCCTCGAAACACGCCGTCGGCATGACGCTCTCCAACGGCGCGGAAATTCTGATCCACGTAGGGCTCGACACTGTTGCCATGAACGGCGACGGCTTCGAGTATCTCGTCAAGCTCGGCGACGAAGTCCGCGCGGGCACGCCTTTAATCAAATTCAGCAAGGCAAAGATCAAAGCTGCCGGACATCCCGACACGACGATCTTCGTTGTCACCAATCCCAATGGATCGAACTTCAAATTCAACACCGGCATGTCGGTCAAAACCGGCGAGACGGTTATCGCATCTTACTGAAATTCGAGGAGGAAATCGGAATGAAAAAAACAGCGGCAGTATTGTCGGCGGCACTGATGCTCGGCGCGGCATCGACGACGTTCGCGGCGGCGAATCCGTTCAGCGACGTTCCGGCAGGGCATTGGGCGTATGACGCCGTCACTCAACTCGCGAGCGAGGGCATCATCGAAGGCTACGGCGACGGCACTTATCTCGGCAATCGCAACATCACTCGCTACGAGATGGCGCAGATGGTCGCCAAAGCTCTCGCAAAAAATCCGCAGGGCACCGATCGCGCGGCGTTGGATCGTCTCGCGGCAGAGTTCTCGGAAGAATTGTCGAACCTCGGCGTCCGCGTCTCCGAACTCGAGAAGTATGCCGATAAAGTCATTTGGAACGGCAAAATCGAGTACACGTATCACAGCTACCGCCCGGAGACACGCAATCGCGAGAAGAAGCGTATCAATGACGACACGTTTGTATTTCGTCTCGAGCCGACGGCGTGGGTCAACGATCACTGGTTTTTGTGGGCGCGTATCGACGCAAAGAATAACATGAAGACGAGCACGCACGACCAGAGCGATTTCTACTTCGTGCGCGGCTGGGCGCAAGGCAATTACGATAATCTCCGCATTCGCGTCGGCAAGCCCGATCTCTATACGAACGAAGACGGTTTGATTTGGGATAGCGATTACTCCGGCGCGGATATTCGCTTCGGCAAGCGGTTGCAGACGACGATTTTTGCCGGACGTTTTCAAGCAGATCAGGTCGGCGGCGGTACGCGCGGCTATTATTATCATTACGGCGATCGAGCCCCCGGCGACGATCCCTCGAGCTTCCAAGCGATCAACATTCAATATGTTCCTGCCGAAAATAAAGGGCTTTACGGCGGCGCGGCGTATTATCACATCGAAGACGACGACTTCAAGACTGCCGGTCGCGGCTATTCCGACAAAGCCGACGGTGAGGACGAGGCAAGCGTCTGGTCGGCAAACGCGGGCTATTGGTTCGGGCATAAATTCAGAGTGTACGGTGCTTATGCTCAAAACACGAAGGCGGACGTCGAAGATTATTCGTGGCAGGCGCAGGCTCGCTACGGCAATTACGGCGATCGATCAAAGCGCGGCGATTGGGCGATCTTTGCCGGTTATAAGCGGCAGGGGACGAATACCTCGTTCAGCGCGGTCAATTGGGATGACGTTATTCTCGGAACCAAAGGCTGGAATGTCGGCGCGGCGTGGGCTCCGATGGATAATGTCGGTGTGATCCTGAAATATTTCAATGGAAATTACATAACCGGCCCCGGCGATGCGGAGAAACTCTTCGCGCGCGTCGAGATGTTCTTCTGATCAATGGTGGAGGATTGTAAATGAGTACGGCTTTAATCACCGGAGCGTCGAGCGGGCTGGGCAAAGAACTCGCGCTCATTCATGCCGAACGCGGCGGCGATCTGATCATTGTGGCGCGGTCTGTCGACAAGCTCAACGAGCTCAAACGCGAGCTCGAGTCCGAACATGGCGTGCGGGTTTACGCCCTGCCGAAGGATTTATCGAAACCGACGGCACCCGAGGAAATCTATGCGGAGCTCAAAACCGAGAACATGCCTGTCGACATTCTGATCAACAATGCGGGGCTCGGAGGGCACGGCTATTTTCATGAGCGGTCGATGGAGTCGGACATGAACATGCTGATGATCGACGTGATCGCCTTGACGAAGCTGACGAAGTTGTTCTTGAAGGATTTCGTGGCGCGCGGGAGCGGTCGGATACTCAACGTGTCGTCGACAGCGGCGTTGTTCCCCGCCGGACCGTTGCAGGCGGTGTACTTTGCGAGCAAGGCGTATGTAACATCGTTGAGCGACGCGATTTGGCAGGAAATTCAAGGCACGGGCGTGACGATGACTGTGTTGATGCCCGGCGGCATGGACACGGGCTTTGCGAAGGCGTCAAATCTCGAGGGGACGTCGTTGGCGAAGGCGATGACATTTACTCCGGACGTCGTTGCACTCGACGGGTACGAGGCAATGATGCGCGGCGACATGGAAGTGATATCGAAATTGACGCCCGAGCAGGAAGAATGGTTCAAGACAATCCCGACGACGCCGAAGGCGGCTTTAATCAAACAGATTTTCGAGATGCAAAAATAGAATTTCGGGAGGCGCATCCATGAAATTCAGTGACAAAGTCGTGTACCAAATCTATCCGAAGTCGTTTTACGATTCCAATGGCGACGGGCTCGGCGATCTTCGCGGCATCATCGACAAGCTCGATTATCTCGCCAAACTCGGCGTTGATTACATTTGGTCGACGCCGTTCTTCGTCTCGCCGATGAACGACAACGGCTACGATGTTGCCGATTATCGCGCGGTCGATCCGCGTTTCGGCTCGATGGCGGACGTCGAAGAGTTGATCGCCGAGGCGGGCAAGCGCGGCATCGGACTGATGTTTGATATGGTTTTCAATCACACGTCAACCGAGCACGAATGGTTTCAACGCGCGCTCAAAGGCGAGCAGAAGTATCTCGATTACTACATCTTCCGCGACGGTGAGCCCGATCAAGTGCCGACCAATTGGGAGTCGAAGTTCGGCGGCTCGGCGTGGCAATATGTTCCGCATCTCAAAAAATGGTACCTGCACCTGTTTGATGTCAGTCAAGCCGATCTCAATTGGGAAAATCCCGAAGTCCGCGCGGAGTTGAAAGACATTCTGCGCTTTTGGAAGTCGAAAGGCGTGAAGGGCTTCCGCTTCGATGTGGTGAATTTGATCAGCAAACCGGCGGAGTTTGTCGACGACGATCGCGGCGACGGGCGGAGATTTTATACCGACGGTCGGCACGTGCATGAATTTCTGAAAGAGCTCGTTGCCGATTCCGGCATTGACGGCATGATCACGGTCGGCGAGATGTCGTCGACTTCGCTCGACAATTGCATTCGCTACAGCAATCCGAACGAGCACGAGCTGTCGATGGTTTTCAACTTCCATCATCTCAAGGTCGATTACAAAGACGGGCAGAAATGGGAGCTGATGCCGCCCGATATCGGCGCGTTGAAAAAATTGTTTGCGACGTGGCAGGAAGGCATGGCTGCCGCAGGCGGTTGGAACGCCGTCTTCTGGTGCAATCACGATCAGCCGCGCGCCGTTTCGCGTTTCGGAGACGGGCAATCGAAAGCCGCAAAAATGCTCGGCGCGGCAATTCATTTCATGCGCGGCACGCCTTACGTCTATCAGGGCGAGGAGCTCGGCATGATCAACGCCGGTTATACTTCGATAGATCGGAAGAGCGGCGTGTAGGGA
>CALGGX010000115.1 GCA_937916025.1 uncultured Selenomonadales bacterium | reverse complement strand
ACGGACGAGATGACCCGGACCTTTCGGCGCAACCATGAACACGTCGACGTCTTTGGCCGGAACGATCTGTCTGAAGTGAATGTTGAAGCCGTGCGCGAATGCCAATGCCGCTCCCGATTTGAGATTCGGCGCGATCTCGTTTTTGTAAACGTCCGCCTGCTTCTCGTCGGGAATGAGGATCATGACAACGTCCGCCGCTTTGGAAGCGTCCGCCACCGAGAGCACTTTCAGCCCTTGCGACTCGGCAACCGCTTTCGACTTCGAGCCTTCATACAGTCCGACGACGACGTTGACGCCCGACTCTTTAAGGTTGAGCGCATGCGCATGCCCTTGACTGCCGTAGCCGATGATCGCCACGGTTTTGCCGTTCATGATCTCCCAATTCACGTCTTGATCGTAGTAAGTTTTCGCCATTGAGTTAAAACATCTCCTCAAAAAAATTCCCGCCCGCCCGCCGCAATATTAATTTCAAGGCATATTCAGTGCCGACCGCGCTTGAAAGTCAATCTTTTTCCCACGGCGGTTTGATCGGATTTTTCTGAAGGATCACCGCGCCCGGAACGAAATAACATGCATCCAAAGTGATTTGTATTTTACGAATGAGTTCGGGCAATTGATTAAACGCAAGGTCTTTCGAGACAAACGCGCGGCGATTCGGTGCCCAGCGAAGAAGACTGCACAAACTCTGCACGTAATTGAAAAACGGTTGCGAATCAAAAACTTCCGGAGGATAATTCTTATAAGCACCGTCCGAACCGCATTCGAGGTCTTCGACAATGTAAAAGCCGCCCGGCGCAAGCATTCGCCAAAACAATTCCAAACTCATTCGTTGATCGCTCCAAGCATGCGAAGCATCATCGAGAATGACGAACGGGCGTCTGTCTCCGAGCGCATTTTTTATTGTCTCGAATGTTTCAAACTTCGTGGCGTTGCCGATAATGATATGAATACGCTCCTCTTCATATTGAACGACATTTTCATCCAAATCAACGCCGTAAATTTCCGCTTTCGGAAAATATTCCTTCCACATCCGAAGCGATTGACCGCGAAAACAACCGAATTCAATCAAATCCATCGACTGCTCGCGGAACCTGTCAATAAAAAATTCGTAATGCCGAAGGTAGTCATGCCCGAGCCGCACGCCGTATTCGTCGTCAATCAACGAGGCTTTATCCGTGCCATGCTTAAATCCGATAAGATCAAGCGAATTGACCGACGCCAATAACGCATCGATCTTCTCGCGAAGATATTGCGGCGGATCGTTTTTCAGCAATTCGCTGAGCCGATCGCGAGTTTTGTTTTCGTAACTTGAAAAATCATATTCCATAAAAAATGCTCCCAATCACAGCAGATTTTTGCCGTAAAATTCTCGTCCGCCGCGATTTTTTTCGTAATTGTTGATGACGTTCTCGCCGCGCTCGAGCGCAATCAAGCCCGTCCGAATTACTTCCATTATGCCGTACGGCGCGAGCAGTCGGGTAAACGCCGTGACTTTTTCATCCGTGCCCGTGATCTCGAAAATCAGCGTCGTCGGTCGCACGTCAATTACATGCGCGCGAAACAGTTCCGCCGTTTTCAAAATGTCGAGCCGATTGTTGTCGTCCGAAGCGACTTTGATCATCGTCATGCCGCGCGTCACCGCAATCGAAGCATCGAGCCGTTGCACGGCTTTGACGACCGGCATCTTTTCCAACTGTTTGATCATCTGCTCGATCAAACCCGAATCGCCATGAACAACCACGGTGATCCTCGAAAACTCCGGCGATTGCGTCACGCCGACCGAAAGACTGTCGATATTGAACTCGCGCCGACTGAACATGCTCGCAACCCGTACCAATACCCCGGGCTGATTTTCCACATACACCGATAAAACATGTTTCATTGCCGACGCTCCCATCGAAAAAATTTTCAACGCGCATTGTATCATTTATCCGATCGCGTTTCAACATTTTTTTCTGCCGGGTGCGCGATCGTCGCGTAATACTCCTCCCGCATCTCTTCGCGAGATTTCGCCGCCGCCCATAAATCACCGATTGCACTCCGTCGCATGCCTGCCGCCAAATGCGAAAACAGATCCGGAAATTCCGGTTCCAATCGACGGATCAGTTCTTTGATCGATTGCCGATTGGTCGTACCGTCGATCGGACATGGAGACTTCACCGGCTCGAGACCTTCGTCAGAAATGAATTTTTCGATCTCCGACTCGCGAATGTAGCTCAACGGTCGGATCACCGTCACGCCCGTCCGATCCAAAAATGTTTTCGGCAGAAATGTCGTCAGGCGTCCGCTCGACAGCAAACTCATAAAAAATGTTTCGACCGCGTCGTCGAGATGGTGCGCGTACGCGACTTTGTTTGCACCGATCTCGACCGCGTATCGATTGACAGCCGCGCGACGGAAATACGAACATGTAAAGCACGGACTCTCGCCCGACGACTCGATTAAGCCTTTGATATCGACCCGACGCATCGCATGATCGATCCCGAGCTCCGAGCAGAATTTTTTGATCCGATCGATCTCAAATCGATTGCCGAACATCGGCTCGATCGTCAACGCCGTCAACTCGATCGATTTTTTGATCCGAGATTTCAAAATCGACATCGCAAACGCCAAAAACAAACTGTCTTTTCCGCCGGAAATGCCGAGCACAATTCGATCTCCTTCATCAAACATCTCGAACTCAACCGCCGCGCGGAGAATTTTACTGAATAACAATTGCGGCAAACGCATTTCGCTCATCTCCCAAAATCTCTTGATTGCAAAGTATAACGCCGTTGTGATAAAATGCAATCGTTATGCGAATTATATCGGGAAAAGCGCGCGGATTGAAATTGAAAACGCCGCGCGGAATGTCAACTCGCCCGACGGCGGATCGAATCAAAGAGTCGCTGTTCAATATCCTGACCAACATGATCGATTTCGACGGCAAAAACGTGCTCGATCTGTTTGCGGGCTCCGGCGCGCTCGGATTGGAATC
>CALGGX010000114.1 GCA_937916025.1 uncultured Selenomonadales bacterium | reverse complement strand
AGGGCACGGAGCGCATCACGAGCGGCGAGATTTGGACGCCGCACAATTCATGGCAGGAACTTGAAGACGAAAACGACGGCGCGTATGTGATGATTAACGGCGACTCTCCGGAGTATAAAGGGCTCGTCCGGCTCCGCGCGTTTGCGAAGGGATATAACGCGTGGGTTAACCGCTATTCGATCGATTGAAAAAAAGTCCGCCGCGTTGCCTCTTTCGGAAATTGAAACGCGGAGCGGGAATAATTTTTTTGGAGTGAAGTCAATTGCCGATCAAAATACCGAACAATCTGCCGGCGACGAACGTGCTCGAAAGCGAAAACATCTTCGTCATGGACGCCGACCGCGCTTACAGTCAGGATATTCGCCCGCTTCGGATTTTAATTCTGAATCTCATGCCGATCAAACACGTCACCGAAACGCAATTGCTCCGCCTGCTCGGAAATACGCCTCTGCAGGTCGAAGTCGATTTCATTTACACAAAATCCTACATTCCGACGCATACTTCGCAGGATTATCTCACGGAGTTTTACGGCACTTTCGACGATGTTCGCGATAAAAAATACGACGGCTTCATCATCACCGGTGCGCCCGTCGAGTTGCTCGAGTTCGAGGAAGTTGCTTATTGGAGCGAGCTGACCGAGATTATGGATTGGAGCCTCACGAATGTCTGGTCGACGTTTCATATCTGTTGGGGCGCGCAGGCGGCGTTGTATCATCATTACGGCGTGTCGAAATATACTCTCGACGAGAAAATCTCCGGCGTGTTCAAGCATCGGCTGTACGTTGAACATGAAAAATTGTTTCGCGGCTTCGACGATGAATTTTTTGTGCCGCATTCGCGCCATACCCAGATCGATCGCGTCGATATCGAGCGAACTCCGGGGCTGAAGATTCTCTCGGAAGGCGAGGCGGGCGTGTATGCGGTTGCTAATCTTGATCGGCGACAATTTTTCATTACCGGGCATGCCGAGTACGATCCCTTGACGTTGAAAAACGAATACGAGCGCGATTTGAAAGCCGGCTTGAATCCCAACATTCCGGCGAATTATTATCCGAACGACGATCCGTCGAAACCGCCGATCGTTCGTTGGCGGAGCGTTGCGCATTTGCTTTTCGCCAATTGGCTGAACTATTACGTATATCAAGAAACTCCTTACGAGATCGAATCGATTTGAGAGGAGGATTTTATGACGTTGCGACATTTTTTGACCGGATTGTTGACGCTCGGAATGCTCATGTCGAATGTGCCGAGCGCGGATGCCGCCGAAAATTCCGAGGACGAAGATTTCATTGACGGCGTCGTTGAAGAAGTTCCCGAGGATATTTACAAATGGGTGCAGTCGACGGCGCGCGCGAATTACTATTTCAATTTCCGGCGAATGGGATATCAAATCGACGCCGACGGCTTCATCAATCTTGACGTGTTGCTGGTTCCGGCGTTGTTCATTTATGACGACATTCAAAAAGAAGACGTGATCTCGAAACGCCGCTGGCGAAACAAATCGCGCGAGGGCTATGACACTCTCGTCGGGCGCGCGGATTATCTCGAGTTCCGATTGACGGACGGCACGGTGCAGGTGACGGAGCGCGTCGATCTCGATGAGCAGTGGGGCACGCTCGATACCGATCGGAGCGGCGAGCCGATTGAATTGTCCGGCATGTCGCGCGGAAGTGTCGAATGCAAATTCTATCGCGCGATCCTGCTCTACGCCAAGCAACACAACTCGGAGATCATTGCAAACTCGAGCGGAAAACTCTCGCCGAAGGACCGGAAGTTATCCGAAGACGAGATGCCGATTATGAAATTGGATTTGCCATGAACGAAAGAGGTGATTGTCGATGAAAGTCGCCGTCGTCGTTCCGATCTATAAACCGCATTTTGCCGAGTTGCAATGGTTTGAGCGCATTTCGTTTCAACGCTGTTTGGAAGTTTTCGGCAATAAATATCCGATCATTTTCATTGCGCCGGAAGGAGTAACTTTCGATTATCTGCCGTCGGATATCAATTACTCGGTCGAAACTTTCATGCCGGATTATTTCAAAGGCAGGATCGGCTACAATATTTTGATGATCAATCCGATGTTTTATGCACGGTTCGGCGAATTTGACTACATTTTGATTTATCAACTCGATACATTTGTATTTTCGGATCGATTGCGGGAATTTTGTCGGCTCGGATATGATTACATCGGCGCGCCGTGGGTGCTCGATATGGGGACACAGAAAGGCAAAGATTTGATTGCCGCCGGGAAGGGTTTTTTCACGGTCGGCAACGGCGGATTTTCGCTCCGACGCGTGAAGTCGTGTTTCGACATTCTGATGAAAAACGTCGAGACGGTTACGTCGATGCGCGTGACAGAGGATTTTGTTTTCGCGTATCTCGGCAAAACATTTCCGTCGGAATTTAAAATTCCTCCGGTTTTGACGGCGAGCCGATTTTCGGTTGAATGTCTGCCGGAACGTTACTGCCGAAAGAACTTCAATGTATTGCCGTTCGGTTGTCATGGTTGGCAACAGTACAGTTCGGAATTTTATATTCGAGCGTTTTCGGAATGCGGATATGATCTTACGCCTTATGCCGATTTGATGGATGATAAAGATTTGCAGGCAACAGCTTTGATACTTCGGCATTTTTTCTTGCAACGATTGCGTTTTCGGATCAAAAACGGATTGTCGCTGAAAAAATATTTGCCGCCGGACGAGACATTTTACGCCATTGTCGTCAAAGACAGTGACATCGAATTGATAAAAAGACTTTTCGACGAAGGATTGAAAATCGTCAACTCAGAAAACATTCCGGTTCTTTCAAACGAAAAAAAAATCCGCGCGGCAGCGAAAACATTGAAATCGCTGAAAGTGCGCGGTTTGTTGCTGAGTGCCTCCGATGATTCCGAAATTCTGAAGAAATTGCTCGAAACAAACAGTTGGAAGTACGGACGCGAATGCATTTCTTTTTGGCAAGAATTTCAAAAGCAGTCGACGGCATTACTTCGGCGCATGAGTCGTCCGAGCGTTCGGCGGCTCGAGATCATTTCTTCTTCTTGACGATGAGCGAGCCGAGGGCGGTCTTGCCGATTTTGGTAACGACCGCCTTTTTGAGTTCCTTCTTCTTTGCGTCCGCCTTCGCATCGATTTTGCGCTTTGCACGATCGACATTCGCGCCGACCAAATCCGGCAACGTATCGCGCATGCTGTCCTGCTTCGAGCGATTGCAATGCTTGCAAAGCCCCTGCAAATTCGTAATGTGATCCGGACCGCCGTAATGTTGCGGAATGATGTGATCAACGTCCATGTCTTTTTTGCGGAACTTGCCGCCGCATTTTCGACACGTGTGCCAACCGTGATCGGACTTCACTTCTTCAAAATACTTGTCGCGATAATTGCCCAATCGTATTCGCCTCCAATCAGTTAAATGCGGCAGATGCGTGCCTCGAGCGGACGCAATACTCCCGCCGTCGGATTGAGCTCGCTGCTGATTGCAATCTTCAACGTTGCAATTTTTTTCGGCAATTTTGCCTCTGCCGTCGAGAAATTCACCAGCGTGATCAGTTTTTTATTGCCGAGTGCTCGCTCGAATGCAAAGACCTGCTCGTCTTTCGCCATCAGCTCAACGTAAGTGCCGCTCAGCAATTCTTCATGCTCCGCGCGGAAGGCGATAAGATCGCGATACCAATTCAACACCGTGTTTGACATCGTCGCCTTCGACCAATCGATCGGAATGCGCGCATTGTCTCGACTGAACTGTTGCACGCAATCGAGTGCCTGCTCCGGCGTCAAGCCTTCCTTCAGCGCAAACTCGTATTGCCCGCGCGTTTGAATGTCGTCGAATTGATCGATCGAAGTCCACGACGCATTTGCCATGCCGAGCTCCTGCCCCTCGAAGATGAACGGCGTCCCGCGCATCGTCAACAGCACTGTCGCCAACGCCTTAGCCGCTTTGATCGGATCGGCGTCTTTCGCGAAGTAATGATTGACTCCGCGCGGCTGATCATGATTCTCGAAGAAGATCGGATACCAGCCGTTCGTCGCCGTCGCCTCCTGACTCGCGCTCAATGCCGATTTCAGCTCCGTCAACTTCCAAGCGCGCGGGCGACACCATACCTCGCCGTCGACGCTCAAATTGAGATGGCTGAACTCGAAAAGCATATCGAAGACGCCGTTCTCTCCGATCCAATCGCCGAGCTCGTTCGGCTTTACGCTGTTTGCCTCGCCGACCGTGAAAATGTCTCGCCCGGCAAAACACTCGCGCTTGAACTCGCGCAGAAAATCTAAAATTCCCGCCGTATTCGCCGTCATCGAATGCACGTTGATCATGCCGTCCGCGCCGTCGGGAGTGCCGTCGACGAATTGCGGCGGCTTTTTGATGTAAACAATCGCATCGATGCGGAAGCCGCCCACGCCTTTGTCGAGCCAAAACCGCGCGGCATCAAAAAGCGCACGCCGGACGCTCGGATTCTCCCAATTGAGATCGGGCTGCTCTTTTGCAAACGTGTGCAGGTAATACTGTTGCCGAGCCTCGCACCACGCCCATGCGCTGCCGCCGAAGATCGATCGCCAATTCGTCGGTTCATGTCCGTCAACCGCGTCTCGCCAGATGTACCAATCCGATTTCGGATTTTTTCGATCGGATTTCGATTCCAAAAACCATTGGTGTTGATCCGAACTGTGATTGTAGACGAGATCCATCACGACGCGAATGTTTCTTACCCGCGCCTTCTCGATCAATTCGTCGAAGTCCGCCATCGAACCGTAACGCGGATCGATCGACGTGTAATCGGAAATGTCATAGCCGTTGTCGACCATCGGCGAAGGATAGATCGGCGTCAACCAGATCGCCTCAACTCCGAGCGACGCGAGATAATCGAGCTTCGAGATAATGCCGCGAAGATCGCCCGTGCCGTCACCGTTCGCATCGCAAAACGACTTCGGATAGATCTGATAGACGATCGTGCGTTGCCACCATTTTTGATTGTCTGCCGCCATTACGAGTCCTCCCATCGGATCAAGCGTCAATCCCGCCGTCACGAGAAGCGAGCTTTTGATAAACTCGCATCTGTTCATGCCGACTTCTCCTCGAGCACGTTGTCGATGGCAATTGCGAGCTGATCGGCGCAGGAAGTGCCGCGCGCTCCGCACGGATTGCCGCGAAGGATATCGGCGATCTCTTTTGCGTCTTTGCCCTCGACGAGCTTGCCGATTGCAGGCAGATTGCCCGGGCAGCCGCCGACAAATTTGACGTTGTGCAACTTTTTGTCGTCGTCGATCTCAAACGTGAGTTGTTTCGAGCAGACGCGTTGCGGCGTGTAAGAAAAGCTTTTCATGTAAAAC
>CALGGX010000113.1 GCA_937916025.1 uncultured Selenomonadales bacterium | reverse complement strand
TCGATCTCGTTCCGAACGAAAATTATTGGGGCTCCGTCAAGCCGAAGCTCGACAAAATCACAGTCAAGAGCATCACCGACGGCGACACGTTGACGATGGCAATGCAGAACGGCGAGCTCGATGCCGTCCAAGGCTTGCCGTACTCGAGTCTCGAACTCTTCAAAAACGCTCCCGATAAATTCAAACTCAGTCAAACCGAAACTTCGCGCGTCTATCAAGCCGCATTCAATTTCAACACGCCGGAGTTGCAAGACGTGAACGTGCGCCGCGCGATCTCGATGGCTGTCGACAAACAGAACTTCACCGACGTTTTGTTGCATGGCAACGGCACGCCCTCAATCGGACCGTTCCCCGCCAATCTTCCGTTCGGCGATCAAACCGTCAAGAGTGTCGACTTCGATCTCGACTCCGCGCGGCAATTGCTCAATTCGAGCGGCTGGATCGATTCCGACGGCGACGGCTTCGTCGATCGCGAAGGCAAAAATCTCGAGCTCCGATATCTCACTTACACTTCGCGGCAGGAGTTGCCGTTGCTTGCCGAGATGTTGCAGGCGGATTTGAAAAAACTCGGCATCAAACTCAACGTCAACGCCACGGATAATTACAAGGCTTTTCTCAAGAGCGGCGATTACGATTTCTTCAGCAAAGCGATTGTCACCGCGCCGACGGGCGATCCGGAATATTACTTCACGTCGCACATCGTCAACGGTGCCGTCGACAACGCCGGACATTACAACAGCGAAGCAATCACGCAATTCGAAGATCAATTGCACAACACTTACGGTGCGGCGGAGCGTTCGGAAATTGCAATCAAAATGTCGCAGCAGGTGCTCGACGATTGCGCGCTGATTTACGCTTCGCATTTGCGAATGTCGTTTGTGATGAAGCCGAATGTCGATGGCTTTATCGCGCATCCGTCCGATTATTACGAGATCACCGCCGCGCTCGACAAGAATTGAGGAGGCTCGGAGCATGCTTCTTTCGATTGGAAACTTGACGGTATACTACGGACGAACGCGTATCGTCGACGACATTTCTTTCGAGCTGAAACGCGGCGAAATTCTTGCGATCGTCGGGGCGAGCGGCTCGGGCAAGTCTACTGTTTTGAAATCGATCAACGGACTGCTCGGACGAAATGCTCGCGTCGAGGGGCGGATCGTTTTTGACGGACGCGAGATCACGAAGCTCGACTTCGAACGACGCCGCGAAATTTCAGGACGCTCGATTGCAATGATCTTTCAAAATGCGGCGGCAAGTTTTTGTCCCATCCGAACGATCGGCGATCAGATTTTTGAAGCCGTCCGATCGCATGGCGATTGGTCTCGAGAACAATTTCAACGCCGCGCGGAACGGATAATGGAAAAGATCAATCTCGCGCCGCATGTGCTCGACGAATTTCCGTTCCGATTGAGCGGCGGCATGGCTCAACGCGCGGGCATTCTCGCCGCCATGATCCTCAATCCGAAATTGCTGTTGGCAGATGAGCCGACGTCCGCACTCGACTCCGTCACGCAAGTCGACGTCGTCAAAGAACTGGCTGAACTCCGTCGCCGAGACGGCATTTCAATGATTCTCGTCACGCATAATTTGAGCGTCGCGAAATTCCTCGCCGATAAAATTCTGATCATGAAACACGGACGCGCCGTCGACTTTTTTTGACACTCCCGATATTTTTTGATACACTGATTGCAATGTTGGGAGGCAGGAACCAATGAAAAAAGACGATTTAATGCGTATCATTGCCGAAACCACGCAAGCAATCAAAAAAGACTCGAGAGACGCCAAAGCGTATTTTTTTCGCGGCTGTGCATACGGCGAGCTCGGAGATCTCAAGCGCGCAATCGCCGATTTCAATCAAGTTGTCAAATTTGCTCCGCATGTGCCGAACGGATATTTCAATCGCGGGCAGGCTTACATGGAACTCGGCAATTTTCAAAAGGCAATCAAGGATTTATCGAAGTACATCGAAATTATTGGCGATAATTTTGAAGGATACTTTTATCGCGGCTGTTGTTACGCCGATCTGGATGAAAGCGAAAAGGCAATCGCCGACTTGTCGAAGGCGATCAAATGCGATCCCGAAAATGCCTCCGCATATTATTGTCGCGGCATGACGTACGGCGACATCAAAAATTATCGGGCGGCGGTCAAGGATTTTGATAAGTCGATCGAATTGTATTCCGAAGATGAAGAAGTATATTTCGCGCGCGGTTGTGCTCTTAATGAATTGAAACGATATAAAAAGGCGATTGCGGACTTCGACATTGTGATTGAACTCGATCCGGAGTATTTCAAAG
>CALGGX010000112.1 GCA_937916025.1 uncultured Selenomonadales bacterium | reverse complement strand
CTTTTTATTTTTGAAGAAATGCCCGACGCCCTAGAGAGTGCCGCCGGTTCCGACGCCCGCGATGAATGCGTCGAGCTCGCCGTCCGTGTCGTTCCAGATCTCCGGTCCGGTCGTCGCTTCATGCGCCTCGGGATTCGCCATGTTCGTGAACTGCGAGGGAATGAATGCGTTCGGCGTCGATGCCGCGAGCTCGTCGGCTTTTGCGATTGCGCCCTTCATGCCTTTCGCGCCTTCCGTGAGGACGATCTCCGCGCCGTACGCCTTCAACAAATTACGACGCTCGACGCTCATCGTCTCGGGCATGGTGAAGATCGCGCGATATCCTCTCGCCGCCGCCACGCTTGCCAGTCCGATGCCGGTATTGCCGCTCGTCGGCTCGATGATCACCGAGTTCGGTTTGAGTTTGCCTTCGGCTTCGGCGCGATCGATCATTGCTTTTGCGATCCGATCTTTGACGCTGCCTGCCGGATTGAAATACTCGAGCTTGACGAGCAGGCGCGCTTTCAAATTGTTTGCCGCCGAAAAATTCTTCGCCTCGAGCAACGGCGTAGAGCCGATCAGTTCAGTAACATTGGTGTAGATTTTTGACATTGAAATCACCTCGCGGCGCATTATAGATCATTTGCGCGCGGTTGTCGAGATCAATCGACATCCACGCCGAAGTGTTTGCACAAAAACTCGAGTCCGCCAATAAAGCCCGAGCTGATCGCGCGGAACTTCCATTGATTTTTATGCCGATAAATCTCACCGAGCACAATCGCATTCATGTTTGCGCATTCCTCGCCCGACTCGAATCGAAACAATTCCTTCCGCGCGATCTCGTCAATCACGCAAACCCGAACGTCACGCACAAGTTTAAACGTCGCCGCGCGCGCCGAGGCATCGAGGCTCAACGTCAGCGCAATCGTCTTTATGTCGTGCGGAATTTTCGACAGATCGATCGAGAAGCTCGGGCAATCCCCATCACTGAATTCGACGCCGCCACTCGCATGCGAAGGCTGATTGAAAAACACAATGTCGTCGTCGCCGCGCACCTCGTCGTCAATGCCGAGCAGGAACGCCGCAACATCGATCTCGACCGGCGATTGCCAACCGAACTGCACGACAAGCCTCTC
>CALGGX010000111.1 GCA_937916025.1 uncultured Selenomonadales bacterium | reverse complement strand
TGGGGCCGCATGGCGCCGCAAATGGCCGATCTGCTGAGCATCGAGGCCCTGAGCGATTCCACGCTGACCGGCAAGGCCACCTTCCGCCGGTATTTTGACCGGGCGGATCAGGAGATCGGCGCGTATTTTTACGCCGAAAAGCTGCGCCTGGAGGGCGTGACCCGCGAGGTGCGCCTGGAGTACGGCCTGCAGCTCGACCGGGGCTTTTATCAGCGTCTGCTCATTCTGATCCGCACGCGCCAAGAACAATAAATCCTCGATCAAACTCTGCATGTTTTGCGCTTCCGAGTGAATTGTCGTGATGCCCTCGTCGAGCAATTCCTTGTCGTCCGCGCCCCAACGCTTGAGCATGTCCGCATAGCCCATGATCACCGTCACCGGCGTGCGCAATTCATGCGAGGCGTCCGAGACAAATCGCTGTTGCTGTTTGAAACTCTCCTGCAATCGATCGAGCATGTGATTGAATGTATCGGCGAGTTCGGTCACTTCGTCTTTTGCCGCTCCGATTGACAATCGCTCGTCCATCTTCTTTGCTTCGATCGTCTTCGCCGCCGCCGTCACGTCACGGATCGGTTTCAGAATTTTGTTGCTCACGATGTAACCCGCAATCAGCGCGAAAATCAAGCCGACAAAATTCACCGCCGTCAAAATCAACAGCATGTATTTCAGAAATTGCTTCTCGAATGTGATCGTCTTGAAAAAATGCAGATAGAAAATCTGCCCGCCGCGCTCCAGCGTCATGCGTTTGTAATACGTCATTGCCTCGTGCGTTTCAATCAGACTGAATTCCCGACTCGCCCAAAACGGCGGATGTCGTCTGATGTGCCGAATCATGTCTTTTATCGGCGGAAATTGCGGATCGTTTTCGATCAAAGTGCCGCCTTTCAGATCCGTCACGCGGAGCACGACGCCCTGCGTCACCGGATCGCCCGCCCAAAAACTGATGTCAAGCTGATCGCCGCGATGCAATTTTTCCATTGTACGCTGAATCGAACTCTCCATTGCCAATTGCGCTTGATGATAAAATGAAATGTACACGCCCGCCGTCGTCAGCAGACTCGTCACCGTCAGCACCGCGATCAACATTGCCGCGTAGATTAAAGTGATCTTTACCGACAACTTTTGTCCGTTGAGTTTTTCGAGCAGAAACGGCGTCAAGCCGCGCATACATTTTTTCAGTACGTCAACAATTTTATTGCTTGTCTTTTCCATCTTCATTCAACGGGCTCGCCTGCTCTTTGATTTTGTAGCCGACGCCGCGCATCGTTTGAATGTATCTTTCATTCGAGGGGATGTCGATCTTGGCTCGGAGATATCGAATGTAAACGTCGACCACATTCGTATCGCCGGGATAATCGTAACCCCAGACATGTTGCAGAATTTGATCGCGCGTCAAAACGCTGCGCTTGTTTTCGACCAAATACTCGAGCAGTTTATACTCCTTTCTGGTCAAATCGACCGGATTGCCTTTGAGCTGAACTTCATACCGCTCCGGATACAAGACCAAATCCTTGACGATGAAGCGACGCTCGAAATTCTCGTCCGAAGCTCGTTTCGAGACTTTTCGCAAGGCGGCGTTGATGCGCGCGAGCAGTTCCTTGAACTCAAACGGCTTTGTGATGTAATCGTCCGCGCCGATGTTCAGCCCGTCGATCTTGTCGTCGAGCGAATCCTTTGCCGTCAGCATGATGATCGGAACATTCGATTGAAGCGCGCGAACGCGTTTGCAAATCTCCAAACCGTTCATTTCCGGCAACATGATGTCGAGCAAAACGAGATCGTAATCTTCTTGAATGATGCGCTCGAAGGCGCGTTGACCGTTGCCTTCGATTGCCGTGTCGAAGCCGGAATGCATCAAGTCCATTTGAATGAATCGGGCGATCTCTTTCTTATCCTCGACGATAAGGATTTTCTGTTTGTCGGCCACAACGTTCCCCTCCTTAGTTTTGCATGGCAACTCTGAGTGCCGCGCGGATGCGTGCAAGCAATTCCGGCATCGCAAACGGTTTCGTCATGTAATCGTTCGCGCCGAGATCGAGCCCGTTGACTTTATCGGAAATTTCGTCCTTGGCAGTGAGCATGATGATTGGAACTTTCGATTGCCGTCGGACTCGGCGACAAATCTCCAATCCGTCCATTTCCGGCAACATCACGTCAAGCAGAATGAGATCGAACTTCTCATTCAAAATGCGCTCGAGAGCATGTCGTCCGTTGCCTTCGGTGAATGTCTCAAAACCTTCGTGTCGAAGTTCCAACTGCACGAACCGCGCAATCCGCATTTCATCTTCCACGATTAAAATCTTTCGCTTGTCGGGCATTGGCACCACCTGCAATTTTTTTCGTATCATACAACAATTTTCCGCCGAAATAAATGCTTTTAATCAATTTTTAATCGAAATTTAATTTTGTTGACAGTCTGCAAAAGTGTATGGTAAACTCGCTCGCGTTAAACGGGCGTTCCGCTGTCGGGCGTCGGCATGAACGTCGTGAAGGGAGTTTTTGTTTTGAACATTATCGAAATGCTCGAGAAAGAGCAGCTGAAGAAAGACATTCCGGAGTTTCGTCCGGGCGATACGGTAAAAGTACATGCGAAGATCGTCGAGGGCACGCGCGAGCGCATTCAGATATTTGAAGGCGTCGTGATTGCGCGACAGGGCACGGGTGTGCGAGAGATGTTCACGGTGCGCCGCATTTCGTACGGCATCGGCGTCGAGAGAATGTTTCCGGTGCATTCGCCGAGAGTCGAGAAAATCGAAGTCGTCCGCCTCGGCAAAGTCCGTCGCGCGAAACTCTTCTATCTGCGCAAATTGACCGGCAAGGCGGCTCGCATCAAAGAGAGAAAAGCCTGATTTGATGAGCGGCGCACGAACAGGCGGCAGAAGATCGTTGGGGGAAGAAGCAAAAGACTGGATCATATCGATTGCGGCGGCAGTCGTGATGGCGTTGATCATTCGGACATACATCGTCGAATTGTACATCGTGGACGGACCGTCGATGCGACCGACATTGCAACATGAAGAGAGACTCGTCGTCAGCAAGTTCATTTACAAATTGCGACCGCCGGAGCGCGGCGAGATTTTGATCTTCCGATATCCGCGCGATCCGAGCCGCGACTTCATCAAGCGAGTCATTGCAATCGGCGGCGATACGCTCGAGATCAAAGACGGGCGCGTTTACATCAACGGCAAGATGCAGACCGAAGATTACATTCTTGAACGGACGCGGACGGAATATCCGAAAGTGACGGTACCGGAAGGAACGGTGTTCGTGATGGGCGACAATCGAAACAACTCCGATGACAGTAGATTTGCGGATGTCGGCTTCGTACCGTTTGATCTGATCAAAGGCAAAGCGTTGTTAATCTTCTGGCCGCTCGACAAACTTCAGACATTATGACATCAAAAAAATATCATTACATAAAAAAAGGGCGTCAGCCCTTATTTTTTTAAGCTGATGCCGCGCCCCAATTGCGATTTGATTGACGCGGCGATCTTTGCGGGCGTCAAGCCGCACAGCTCCAACAGCTGATTGCGCGCGCCGTGCTCGACAAATCGATCCGCGATGCCGAAGCGAAGCAGGCGTTTTGAAATGTTGTTGTCGATCATGAATTCCGCGACTGCAGAGCCGAAGCCGCCCGCCAAAACATTTTCCTCGCACGTCACCAACAATTTCGATTGCCGCGCCTGCTCGAAGATCATTTCCGTGTCGAGCGGCTTGACGAAGCGCGCATTGATCACGTTGACGAAAATGCGCTCGGTTTTGAGAATTTCCGCCGTCTGCATTGCGATGTCAACCATCGAGCCGACGGCAAGGATCGAAGCATCCGCCTCGCCGTTGAATTTCGAGATCACTTCAGACTTGCCCCATGGCAACGGCACGGGTTTTTTCATGATTGAAACGCCGAGCCCCGCTCCGCGCGGATATCGAATTGCCGCGGGAGTTTTGCAATCGACGGCGGCGAAGAGCATTTGACGCAATTCGTTCTCGTCTTTCGGAGCGAGGATTGACATGTTCGGGATGCTTCGGAGATACGAAAGATCAAAGACGCCGTGATGCGTCGGACCGTCCTCGCCGACCAAACCCGCGCGATCCAAACACAAAACGATCGGCAGGTTCTGAAGGCAGACGTCATGCAACAATTGATCGTAACCGCGTTGCGCGAATGTCGAATACAGCGCGACGATCGGACGCAATCCGCCCGCCGCCATGCCCGCCGCGAGTGTGATCGCATGTTCTTCGGCAATTCCCACGTCGAAGAAACGCTCGGGGAACATCTCGCTGAACGTCTTCAGACCGGTGCCGGACGGCATTGCGGCGGTTATCGCGACGAGGTTGTCATTGGCTTTTGCGCAATCGATCACCGCGCGGCTGAAGACGGCGGTGTAGGTCGGCGGCGTGACTTTTTTGATCACTTCGCCGCTGTCGACATCGAAACGCCCGACGCCATGGAATTTATCCGGCGACTCTTCGGCGGGATCGTAGCCCTTGCCCTTCGTCGTGTGAATGTGTATCAGCACCGGCTCGTTCAATTCTCGAACGCGCGCGAAAATCTCCTGCATCGACTTAATGTCATGTCCGTCGACGGGACCGATGTACACAAAGCCGAGAGACTCGAAAATGCCTCCGGCAGAAATTGCCGACTTCACGCCGTACTTGATGCTGTTTGCGGTGCTCAAAATCCTGTCGCTGATGCCGGCAATCGGAATGCGCTTGACAAACGTCTCGAAGTCGCGTTTCGCTTGGCGATAGCGCGGCGTCAATCGGATTTGCGAGAGATATTCGCTGAGCGCGCCGACATTTTTGTCAATCGACATCTCGTTGTCATTCAAAATGACGATGAGATTTTTTTTGAGTTGCCCCGCGTGATTGAGAGCTTCAAAAGCCTCGCCGCCCGTCAACGCGCCGTCGCCGATCACGGCAATGACATTCCGATGCTCGGACTCGAGTTCGGACGCAATCAGCAAGCCGAGCGCGGCGGAGATCGAAGTCGACGCATGCCCCACGCCGAATGCATCGTATTTCGATTCCGAGCGTTTCGGAAAACCGCTTATGCCGCCGAAGGTTCGGAGAGTATGAAAACGATCGCGGCGATCGGTAAGAATTTTATGCGTGTAGGCTTGATGCCCGACATCCCAAACCAATTTGTCGTGCTCGAAATTGAAGATCGAAAAGAGTGCGAGCGTCAATTCGACGGTGCCGAGGCTCGGCGCGAGATGACCGCCCGTCTTCGATACGGTCGATAAAATCAATTCGCGAATTTCGTCGGCGAGTTCTTTCAATTGATTCAACGTCAATCGATGCAAGTCGCGCGGCGAATTTATATTCTCTAACATACATTTACTCCAAAAATCATTCCATTTTTTCCCACCAATGATCGAAATGTTGACCGCTTTGACCGATCAAAACCTTTTCGCCGATCATCGGCGTCAACCGCTCGTACGGCTTATCGCGACCGAGCTCCGTGATTGCGAGATACGGCTCCTGCCATGAATGCATTGCCAGCGCGAATTTGCCGTTGTGAGACGTGATCAATTGCCGCGCGCGAATGTCGAGCGTTGCCTGCACGGTTTCTTCCGGCAACATATGAATTGCATGCCAGCGAAGGTTATATTGCCCGTTTTCCATCAACGCCAGATCGAAGCCGCCGAATTTTTCTCCGATCGCCTTGAAATGCTTGCCGTAACCGCCGTCGCCGCTCAAAAAAACCTTCCGCGCGGGAGTCTCGAATGCAAACGCGCACCACAATGTCGGATTTGTCGTCAAAAATCGCCCCGAGAAGTGTTGCGAAGGCAGGAAGTGAATTTTTAAATCGCCGAAGTCGACGACGGCATCCCAATCCTCTTCATGCAATCGATCCAAATCAAAATCCCACTGCTCGAAATATTCTCCGACGCCGAGCGGCACGACGACATTTTTGATCTTCGGTTTGAGATCCATGACGGTTGCATAATCGAGATGATCCCAATGATCATGCGTGATTGCGAGAATGTCGAGCTCGGGAATGTCTTCGGCGGTATAGATGTTGGAGCCGGGGAAGGCTTTGTTGACGAAAAACACCGGCGAGCCGTACGACGAAAACACCGGATCGATCAGAATTTTTTTGCCGCCGAGTTGCATGAAGAATGTCGAATGCCCCATCCACACGAG
>CALGGX010000110.1 GCA_937916025.1 uncultured Selenomonadales bacterium | reverse complement strand
CGGCGACATAGCCAAGTGGTAAGGCCGAGGTCTGCAAAACCTCTATCCCCGGTCCGATTCCGGGTGTCGCCTCCAATTTTGACTTTGTAAGTTCAATGTGGTGAACTGAATATATAAGTTTCGATGTTCGCGGCACTGCATTCTGTGCGGTGCTATTCTTATGACGGGGATTGTATCATGATTTTTGAAAATCTGACACAAAATCTGCAGGAAGCATTCCGCAAGCTCCGAAGCCGCGGTAAACTCACGGAAGACGATATCAATAAAGCAATGCGAGACGTCCGCATGGCACTTTTGTCGGCGGACGTAAACTATAAAATCGTCCGGCAGTTCGAGAAAAACGTCAAAGCGCGCGCGATCGGCTCTGAAATATTAAACACGCTGACACCGGCGCAAGCGGTGATCAAAGTCGTCAATGAAGAATTGACCGAACTGATGGGCGGCAAAGAAAGTCGTTTGAATATCTCGCCGCATCCGCCGACGGTAATTCTGATGGCGGGTTTGCAAGGTTCCGGCAAAACGACTTCAGCCGGTAAACTTGCGTTGGCAATGCGCAAACAAGGCAAACATCCCGTGCTTGCGGCGGCGGATATCTATCGTCCGGCGGCAATCAAACAGTTGCAGGTGATCGGCAAAAAAATCGACGTGCCGGTGTTTACCGAAGACGTCAATGATGCCGTCAAGATCGCCGAAGACTCGATCGCCTATGCAAATTCGCATGCAAAAGACGTGGTGATCATCGACACGGCAGGGCGATTGCAGATCGACGAGAAGTTGATGCAAGAGCTCAAAGACATCAAAGCCGTCGTCAAGCCGCATGAGATTCTGCTCGTCATCGACGCGATGGTCGGGCAGGAAGCGGTCAATGTTGCAAAGACATTCCATGAAGCGATTGAAATCACCGGCATTGTATTGACGAAGCTCGACGGCGATGCGCGCGGCGGTTCGGCGTTGTCGGTCAAGGCAGCAACGGGTTGTCCGATCAAATTCGTCGGCATGGGCGAAAAAATCGAGCCGCTCGAAGTTTTTCATCCCGATCGAATGGCGTCGAGAATTCTCGGCATGGGCGACGTGCTGTCGTTGATTGAAAAAGCGCAGTCGACAATCGACGCGAAGACCGCCGAGAAGATGGTCAAAAAGATCAAAGAAGACGATTTTACTCTGGCGGATTTTCTCGAGCAACTTCAGCAAGTCAAAAAGCTCGGCTCGTTGAATGATATTCTCGGAATGATCCCGGGGCTCGGCAATTTGAAAAAGAAGCTCGGCGGCGCGGATATCGATCTCGACGGAAAAGAAGTCAAGCACATGGAAGCGATCATCTTGTCAATGACGCCGAAAGAGCGTGAAGATGTCAGCATCATCGATGCGAAGCGTCGGAAGCGAATCGCGATGGGCAGCGGCACGAAAGTGCAGGATGTCAATCGATTGCTGAAGCAGTTCGGCGAGATGAAAAAAATGATGCGCAAACTCAAAGCGCAACAGTCGGCGTCGACGAAAAAAGGCAAGAAGGGCAAAAAAAACAAACTGCCGAATCTCGGCGATTTGCTCGGCAGTTTCGGAAATTTCTCATTCAGGCGTTAATCCGTCAAGCAATTGGCGGCAAATATATCCCAATCAACAACGAGAGGTGGTGAGATAATGGTTAAGCTCAGACTGAGCCGATTCGGATCGAAAAAGAAACCGTTCTATCGCATCGTGGCGGCAGACAGCCGTTCTCCGCGCGACGGACGTTTCATCGAAGTTCTCGGCAACTACGATCCGTTACAGAATCCGGCAGTTGTCAATGTTGACGAAGAAAAAGTCATTGACTGGATCAAAAAAGGCGCACAGCCCACGGATACGGTTCGCTCGCTTCTCGACAAAAAGGGAATTTTGGCAAAGATCAATGCTTAAAAGGGCGCGAAATAATCACTACATCCAGAAAAGAGGACGATATAATTGAAGGAACTGGTTAAAGTAATAGCATCAGCATTAGTTGCGGATCCGACGGCGGTAGAGGTTCAGGAAGTCGCGGAAGAAGACAGAACCGTTATCAAACTCCACGTTGCGCCGGACGACATGGGCAGAGTCATCGGCAAGCAGGGGCGCATCGCAAAGGCAATTCGCGTCATCGTCAAAGCCGCTGCCACTCGCGAAAATCAGAGAGTTTCAGTTGATATCGAATAAGCAATACCAATGACGGAGCGGTCGAGCCGACGAACGAGCTTGCCGCCCTTTTTTGTTTTCGACAATCGGAGGTAATGAAATGGACAGTGTAATGGTGCAGGTTCCGGTCACAATCAAAGCGAAATTGACGGAGAAATTGAAGGCTCGGAT
>CALGGX010000109.1 GCA_937916025.1 uncultured Selenomonadales bacterium | reverse complement strand
TAAGAATTTTGAAGATCCGATTGAGGTCAAAGAGACTGTCGATAAAACCAACGATAAAACAATCGAAAAAACCGGCGAAACCGGCGGAGAGGGTGCAACTAAATGAAAGAAGACGCGTCATTGTTTAAATACGAATTGGCGTTTGTGATCATCATCAAAAACGGCGCACCGTACATGCGCGAATGGATTGATTATCATCGATTGGCGGGCGTCGATCATTTTTACTTTTACGATAACGACAGCACCGATAATTTGAAAGAAGTTCTGCAACCGTATATCGCTGTCGGCGTCGTCGATTATGCGAAAATGCCGGGGCAACGACCGCAATGCGCCGCATATAACGATGCCGTCAAGAAATATCGTTTCGATTGCCGGTACATGGGCTTTTACGATGACGACGAATTTGTCAAGCCGACAAATCCGAACCGGTCAATCAAAGACGTACTTCATGAAGTTCTCGACAATCGACCGCAAGCGGCAGGCTTGACGACAAACGGCTACGGTTTCGGTTCGTCCGGGCATGAAAAAGCCGATTACGGCACGGACGTCATCGAGCGTTTTCTGAAACGCGGAGAAAATGCATACACTCATCCGAAGCTCATTGCAAATCCGCGTCTTATCTCTTTCGTTGACAATCCGCATTACCTGAATTTTTTCGACGGCAAAATTTCCATCAATTCGAAAGGCGAAAGGAACGCGTTCATTAATCCCGTCGATATGAAATTTATACTGATGCCGGCAGTTGTCGACACGATTTCGCATAACCATTATCACTTCAAATCGCGAGAAGAGTATTTGAAGAAGATCGGCAGAGGTACTGACGTTTATCATATGTCGCTTCAACTCAACATTGAACGCTTCGATAAGAGCGCAAATTTACCGGCGGCAAATGCCGTGTTCGATGACAGAATAGTGCAATATCGCAACAAACTTCGTGAATCCGACACACACACACACAAGGGGCGTTTGAAGATCCGCAGCGCATGTTGAATCGTCTCTTCAATTCGATGATGCAAAAAGTATTGCCGGGAATATCGCCGGGCTCGCCGCCGAATCAATTTGCTGGTAAGTTGCATGAATTTTTGACGTGCCGGGCAGTTGCCAAGACTCTCGACGGAAAAATGCTCGACAATACGTCTGCAAAATTTTTCGAGGAACTGTCATTGAAATGTCTGCTCCGCGCGATGCAATCTCCGAGCCTCGAAATGTGGCAACTTCAGCTGTTGTTTCAAGAATTGCCGACAATTCTGCCGTTGAAATATCCGATCGTCGGCGATATCAAAAGTGCCTGCATTCAAATACTGCCGCAAGTCATTCAACAGCTCCGACTTCAAAGCAATTGGCGAAACTGCAACCGATATGATTATCTCCTCCGAATGTTGAAAGGATGTTGATATGAAAGAAGACATTTCGCTTTTCAAATATGAATTGGCAATCGTGGCGATTCTCAAGAATGAGGCTCCGTATATCAAAGAATGGATCGATTATCATCTGCTTGCGGGTGTCGAGCATTTTTATCTCTATGACAACGACAGTGAGGACAATTTGCGTGAAGTTCTGCAACCGTACATTAAAGCGGACGTCGTCGATTGCGAATCGGTTGAGGGCAAAAATGCGCAGATGTTCGTTTATAATGCCGCTGTCGACAAATTGAAATTCGAGTGCCGATATCTGGCATTCATCGATGCGGATGAATTTCTTCTTCCGCGCGGCTCGAAGTCCGTCAAAGATGTATTGCATGAAGTGCTCGATGCCGATCCGGATGCCGTCGCGCTCACCGTCAATTGGCATGTTTTCGGCTCGGGCAAACAGGAAAAGGCGGATTTCAGTCGCGGAGTGATCGAACGCTTCCTGTATCGTACTCCCGATGATTTTGAAGTCGACAAACAACTCGGCAACAGTCACATTAAAACAGTCGCCAATCCGCGCGGCATCGAATTGATGTTGATTCCGCATTTTGCAAAATACTTTAACGGTCTGAAGGCGGTTGACGAGAACGGCAACGTCATTTCGAGTTACTTCAATTCGTCCGTTCCCGACGAAAAAATCATCATCAATCATTATTACATCAAGTCGAAAGAAGAATTTATTCAAAAAGTGAGTCGCGGCAGAGCGGATACTCCCGTCATCGGTCGCAAAATGGAAGATTTCGACTCGACAGATGAAGCCGCGACCGTGTTTGACGACTCCATTTTGAAATATCGGCAGGCACGTTATGATGTATTGCCGGACGAAAACAACAGCGTAGTCATTGATCTCGAGCCGATTGATGCGATCAATGCGCGGCGTTTTAATGCACTCGTGCATAATTTAATGCCTGCGCCTCTCAGAAGTACTTCGGCGGCATTTTTTGACGGCAAACTCCACACTTTTCTGACGTGCCGGGCGGTAAGTCGCTCGCTTTCCGAAACCGATCTTGAAAAAAAGACGGCAAATTTCTTTGAAGAATTATCGCTTCTTTGCGTTTATCGCTCACTTGCTTCCGAAAGATTGCAGGCTTGGCAATTGCTCCTTCTGATAAAGGAATTGCCGAAAATCCTGCCGCTTGAATATGATGTTGTAGACGACATAAAATTTGCCTGCCGAAATTTGATCCCGCAATTGATGAGTCATTATCGCCTGCAAAGCGATTGGAGTCGGCATGAAGAATGCAAATACATTTTCAATATGATCACAAAATAATCGGGAGGCAGTTTTTTTGAAAGAAGACACTTCGCTTTTCAAATACGAATTGGCAATCGTGTTGATTGTCAAAAATGCTGCAGTTTATATGGGCGAATGGATTGAATATCATCTGTTGGCGGGTGTCGATCATTTTTACATCTACGACAACGACAGCGAGGATAATCTGAAAGAGGTACTTCAACCGTACATTGCGGCGGGGCGCGTCGATTACGAAAAAATATCCGGCAAGAGTGCTCAATGCGTCGCCTACAACGACGCCGTTCAAAAATATCGTTTCGATTGCCGATATATGGCGTTCATCGACGATGACGAGTTCATTCGCGTTGTCGACAATTCAAAATCGATCAAAGACGTTATACGCGAGATTTTCGATCAATATCCGACGGCGGCGGGGCTTACGATGTTCTTTTACACATTCGGCTCCAACGGACATGAAAAAGCCGATTACTCCGTCAATGTCATCGAACGCTTCCTGCGCCGCGATGCCAATCCCCACAAGCTTCCGAAAATGCTCGTCAATCCGCGCCAGGTCGATCACGTGCCCAATCCTCATTATACGGTTTTTTTCAAAGGACTGTATGCGATCAACTCCGAAGGAATCGCCAATGATTTCATCGATCCGAAAACACAAAAACTGCTCGTCGAAACGCCGGTCACCGACAAAATCTTTATCAATCATTATACCGTGAAGTCTCGCGAAGAGTACTTAAACAAATGCAATCGCGGCGATGTGTTCTTTGTCAAGTCCGAGTACAATTTGAAAAATTTTGCGGAGATTAACGCGAGCGCGAATGAAGTTTTCGACGACGGCATTTTGAATTACTGCAGTGCTCGTTGCGAGCGGCTCGAAAACAGTCCGGGAGAGGTTTTATTTTCGACGGAGTCGGGGCAAGATCGGCGCAAACGGTTGTTTAACGCATTGATCCAAAACTTATTGCCCGCATGTTTCACTGATGTTTCCAAGAAGTTTTTTGAAGAAAAGGCTTGCATTTTTTTGCAATGTCGCGCGGTCAGTCATGCGTTGAAAAGTTCCGGTCTGGAGTATTCGGCGGCAGAGTATTTCGAGGAACTGTCATTGCGTTGTTTGCTCAGAACGATGACGCAAAGCGAAATCAGCATTTATGATTGTTTGCTTTTTTTTGAGGAATTGCCGAAACTTCTGCCGTTGAAGTATCCGATTGTCGATCGGATCAGAGAATTTGCCGTAATGCTTTTATCGCAAGTGAATTTGCAATATCGATTGATGAATGAGTGGAGCAAGTATAAGAATTTCAATTACATTGTGCAATTGCTTGAACGGAAATAAAATTTTGCATATCGGAGGCGTGATACATTGAAGAAGTTTTTGTTGATGGACGGAAGCAGTTTGTTTTATCGCGCCTTCTATGCCTTGCCATGGCTGACCGCGCCGAACGGCGAGTCGACGGGCGGCATCGTGGGTTTTTCCGCAGCGGTTTTGAAAATGTATTCCGAGTTTCAGCCCGAGGCAATCGGAATTGCGCTCGATGTCGGCAAAAAGACTTTTCGCAATGAGATTTTCGGCGAGTATAAAGGCAATCGCTCGGAAATGCCGTCCGAACTGGCTTTGCAATTTCCGATGTTGGATGAATTCGCCTCCGCCGTCGGGATCAAAACCGTCGGAGTCAAGAATTTTGAAGCCGACGACGTGATCGGCACTTTGAGTGCACAAGCCGCCGCGCAAGGCTTTTCGGTACTCATCGTGACGGGCGATCGCGACGCCCTTCAATTGATCGAGCCGAATGTTCGTGTCATTCTGTTGAAAAACGCAAACTCGTATCAAATCTACGACACGGAAAAATTTATCGCCGAATACGAATTCGAGCCCGCGCGGCTGATCGATTTTAAAGGCTTGCGCGGCGATATGTCGGATAATATTCCCGGCATTGCGGGCATCGGACCGAAGATCGCGACGCAACTCATCAATCGATTCGGCACCGTCGAAAACATTTTCGCCCACATCGGCGCAATCGAAAAAGTCGGCATTCGACAAAAACTCATCGACAATAAAGAGATTGCATTGATGTCGAAACGGTTGGCGACGATCAATCGCGAAGTTCCGGATATTCAATTCGATGCGGACGCGTTTTCGATCAAGCCGAATTTGCTCCGCGCGGATGAATTTTGCAATCGACTCGCACTCAACACCATAAAAAAGAAACTGCATTCGCTTTTTGACTCGACAGATAATCTCTTCGGCATGGCAGACGAGCAGGAAGAAGTCGGGTTGGTGCCGCCGTACTTGATCGAGTTGCCGTTCGTCTTCAACCTGAAAAACATTCTTCATGCCGGTATTAAGCTCCCCACTTCGGAAGTTTACGATGTCGACATAATGAATTACCTGCTCGATCCGAGTGCGCCGCTCGTTTTGCATCAACCGCTTGCGGATTACGGAAATGCATTGCTGAAACGTCTCCGCGCGGAACAATTGATTGAGCTCTACAACAACATCGAATTGCCGTTGGTTGAAGTGCTCGCGCGAATGGAAGAGCGCGGCGTCTTCGTCAATCTCGCAAAACTCGAGCAAAAATCAGCCGAAATGTCGGAAAAGATCACCGCAATCGAGCAACATATTTACGAGCTCGCCGGACAGAGTTTCAAACTGAATTCGCCGAAACAGCTGTCGGAAATTCTCTTCGACAAATTAAAACTCACGCCGGTAAAACGAAACAAGTCCGGCTTTTCGACAGATGCCGAGGTTCTGTCCGAAATTCGAGATCAACATCCGATTGTCGAAGCGATCATCGATTATCGCGCGCTGTCGAAACTCAAATCGACGTTCCTCGACGGCATCAAGCCTCTGATCAATCCCGAAACGCATCGCGTTCACACACATTTCAATCAAACGGTGACGGCAACGGGGCGGCTGTCGAGTTCCGATCCGAACCTGCAAAACATCCCAATCCGAACCGCCGAAGGACGCGCGATCCGAATGTTGTTTGAAGCCGATGAGGGCTTTGATTTTCTCGTATCGGCGGATTATTCGCAGATCGAATTGCGATTGCTCGCGCACATGTCCGGCGATGAAAATTTGATTGACGCCTTCAATCGCGGGCAGGATATTCACGCGCGAACGGCGGCAGAAGTTTTCAACATTCCGCTCGAAGAAGTGACGGCGGATTTGCGGCATAAGGCAAAGGCTGTCAACTTCGGCATCATCTACGGCTTGTCTGATTACGGCTTGGCGAAAGGCT